>CALXAK010000067.1 GCA_944386255.1 uncultured Clostridia bacterium | reverse complement strand
GATTTAATAAAAATTTAACTATTTGCCCCGGCCGGCGCCACAAACCGGAAGGCCCCCGGCAGCACCGACAAGCTGGCAGTGCTCATGCGCAGAATCTCCCCGTCTATGTTGGCGGAGAAGGGGGTGGCGGCGGAGATCACCAGCCGGTCCGAACGGCGGAAGGAGAGGCAGTCGGCCACGTTGTCCGCCACCTGGGCGTCCTTTATGTGCTGGCCGGACTTGTACTGGGAGATGACCTTGGCGATGCGAAGGCGTGAGAGCTTCCTGACCGAGATGATGTCCATGAGGCCGTCGGCGGTGTCCGCCTCGGGGGCGGCCATGTATCCCCCTCCGTACACCCTGCCGTTGCAGGCGGCTATTATGGTGAGGGTCATGGGCTCGCCGTTCACCGTGAGCTTTTTGCCGATGGGCTTTACAAGGCACTCGGCGAGGGAGAGGTTGTAGGCGGTCTTTCCGCCGCAGAGCGGCACCCTTCTCCAGCGTGGAATTCCGGCTGCCACGTCTGCATCCACCCCCACCGAGAATATATTTACACAGTAGCGGTCCTCGTTCACCTTTATAAGGTCCACCGGCACCGCCCGGCCGGAAACCACCGTCTCAAGGTTGGAAAACTCGGCCGCCGTGCCGAAGCATTTTATAAAGTCGTTGCCGCTGCCGCAGGGGTAGAAGGCTATCTCGGCGCCCGCAAAGCCCACCGCACCGCTCACCACCTCGTTGAGGGTGCCGTCGCCGCCGCAGGCGCAGATGCGGCAGGGCTCACCGCGGCTGCAGATCTGCCGGGCGAGCTCGGTGGCGTGGCCGGGGTACTCGGTGAGGTAGACGGTGCGCCCGAGGCCCAGCTCGGTAAAGAAGGAATCGATGCGCGGGACAAGTCTTCGCGGGGCGTCCTCTGCCCCGGCCTCAGGGTTAATGATAAAATAATACTGCATAATAAGAGTCCATCCGGGCTTTATGTATTTTTCACAAACATTTTGCACAGCGCCGTCAACAAAGGCGAACCGACGGCGGAATATGGGTGTTTTGCGCTGCCGAAGGGGCAATATCAACTCAGCTTGACACAACACCCGGCAAAAAGTATAATAAACAAGATTCATCTCAAAGGCAAGGAGTGTTTTGATGAAGAAAATCCTAGTGATTCTATTTGCTGTTATAACCATAACCGCCGCGCTCTGCGGCTGCGATAAAACCGCCAACATCCCCGACGGCACCTACAGGATTACCGCCGAGACCCCGGACAAGAACGGCTACACCGATTTTGTGGTCTTTGAGTTCAAGGATGGGGCGCTGGTGTCCATGCAGGCGGATGCCGAAGCTGAGGACGGCTCCCTCAAGACCGAGGACAAGGCTCTCGCTGAGGCCATGAAGGCCATAACCGGCACCTACCCCGAAAAGTTTTACCAGGACCTTGTGAACCAGTATGTGGCGGCCTACAGCGTGGACGGCGTTGATGTGGTGGCGGGAGCTACCATGAGCTCCAATATATTTGTAGAGCTCATGTCACTGGCCGAGAGCGAAGCGCTGGCTGGCAGAACCGAGCGCTTTGAGGTTATAAACTGACAGAAAGCGGCAATATGTGGCGGGCGCGGCAAGCGCCCGCTTTATTCTTTGTTTCGCGCCCATTCGAGTGTACAAAGCCGCTAAAATAGGTTATAATTTACAAGCCATAATAATTTTGGAGGCAACCAGATGGTCTTCAGCAGCCTCATATTCATCTTCCAGTTTCTGCCGGTGGCGGTGGCGGCCTACTACCTCTGCCCGGTAAAATATAAAAACCTCGCGCTCATGGTGGCCAGCCTCTTCTTCTACACCTGGGGGGAGGTGCGGTACTTCCCGGTGATGATGGCGCTTATCACCGCAAACTACTTCTGCGCCATTTACATAAAAAAGTACGACAACAACGACCGGCTCCGCCGCCGGGTGCTGGGCATTGCGGTGGGTGTGAGCCTCGGGATGCTCATCTTCTTCAAGTACCTGGACTTCTTTATAGTTACCTTCAACCAGCTCACCGGGGCGTCGATCGGCACCCTTGGGCTGACACTTCCGCTGGGCTTCAGCTTCTACACCTTTCAGACCCTTGCCTACACCATAGACGTCTACCGGCGGCAGGTGGAGCCGGAGAGGGACTACATAAGCCTTGCGGCGTTCATTGTGATGTTCCCTCAGCTCATAGCGGGCCCCATAGTGCGCTACACCGAGATAAAGGACCAGCTGCACCAGAGAAAGTTTGAGCTCTCAGCCATGGAGGACGGGCTGGAGGACTTTGTGATCGGCCTTGCCCGCAAGGTGCTGATTGCAAACAACGTGGGCATGCTCTGGAGCGAGGTGGAGTCCATGGGCTTCACCGCAATTTCCAGCGGCCTCGCCTGGCTGGGGCTGCTGGCCTACTCGCTGCAGATATACTTTGACTTCTCCGGCTACTCCCAGATGGCCATAGGCCTCGGGAAGATGCTGGGCTTTACCTTCCCGCAGAACTTTGACAACCCCTACATCTCAAGGAGCGCCACCGAGTTCTGGCGGCGCTGGCACATGTCCCTCGGCAGCTGGTTCAAGGAGTACATATATATCCCCCTCGGCGGCTCCAGGAGAGGGCGCAGCCGCACCTACCTCAACATGTTCATTGTCTGGGCCTGCACCGGTCTCTGGCACGGGGCCAACTGGAACTTTCTGCTCTGGGGGCTGTTCTACTTCCTGCTGCTGACAATAGAGCGGGCGGGGCTGCTGGGCACCCTCAACCAGTACAAGCTGTTCTCGAGGGTGTACACCATCCTCATCATAATGGTGGGCTGGGCGCTGTTTGCCATAACCGACCTCTCGGCACTCTCGTCCTTCCTCGCGAGGCTCTTTAACCCCTCCTATTTCCTGCCGGAAAACTATGTGGTGGGCGGGCTCTACTACCTGCGAAACTACGCGGTGGTGCTGGCGCTGGGCTGCTTCTTCTCCACCTCCCTGCCGGGCAGACTCTACCGCCGGGCCAGGGAGATGAAAGCGGTAAAGACCGCTCTCATCTGTCTTCTGTTCCTGATGTCGGTGGCCTACCTTGTGGACTCCACCTACAACCCCTTCCTATACTTCAGGTTCTGAGAAAGGCACATTCCATGAAAGAACTCAGAAAATACCCTCTGTTCCTTATAATCGGCGGGTTTATACTGCTGTTTTCCCTGCTGGACATTGTGACCCCGGAACGTGAGTTCTCCGAAAACGAGAACCGGGTGCTGGCGTCCATGCCCAAGGCCACCCTCTCCACCCTGCTGGACGGCAGCTTCGCATTGAAATACGAGGACTACGTGTCCCAGCAGTTCCTGGGCCGGGACGGGTGGATATCCATCAAGTCCTTTGGGGAGCTTGCGCTGCTGAAGACCGAGAACAACGACGTGGTCTACGGCAAGGACGGCTACATGTTCAGCAAGTTCTACCAGTTTGACCAGACCTACATGCGGGACAACATTGCGGCGGTCTCCACCTTCTGCAGCAACGCATCGGTGAGGCCCATGGTGATGCTGGTGCCCTCGGCCTACTGCGTGCTGGAGGAGTATCTGCCGAGGAGCCTGCCCCGGGTGGATGAGAGCGCATACATCCGCTACATCAACTCCTATTTCAGCGAAAATTCCACCGTGATAAACGTTAAAAACGCCCTCAGCGTTCACTCCGACGAGTACATCTACTACCGCACCGACCACCACTGGACCACCTACGGCGCCTACATCGCCTACAGCCAGCTGGCGGCCACGGCGGGTTTTGACCCGGTGGACTACCGCAGCCTTGAGAAGACCCAGGTGGAGGGGTTCCTGGGCACCAACTACAACAAGAGCAAGTACATCCTCGCAAAGCCGGACACCATGGTTCTGGTGGACATAGACGCCACCGTTACCATAGGCGAGGAGACCTACGACAGCCTCTACAATCTGGAGATGCTGGAGAAGCGGGACAAGTACTCCGCATTTATCTGGGGCAACAACGCCTACACCGTGATTGAGAGCGAATACTCTCCGGAAAAGCGCGGCTCAATACTGGTGGTGAAGGACTCTTTTGCAAACTCTCTCATCCCATACCTCTGCGAAAACTACAACACCATCACCGTGGTGGACCCCCGCTACTACAGCGGCAGTTTTGAGGAGCTGGCCAGCGGCCGCTACACCGACATTCTGGTGCTGCTGAGCTTTGAAAACCTGGCCACCGACTCCTCCATTGCAAAGCTGGGATTCTAAATAGTAAGTACACGAGCCGCGGACAGAACCCGCGGCTCACTTTTTGCTCTCCTGAGAAGAGTGAGATTGGGCCAGTGCCTGCACAACTCTGCTCCACAGCGCAAAAATGGGAAGGGCTTTTGCCCTTCCCATTCTGCATAAGGAGGTTTACTCCTCTTCCTCGTGGATCTTCTCCGCCTCGGCGATGACCTTCTGCTCGAGGTTTGCGGGCAGCGGCTCATAGCGGACGAACTCGCTGGTAAAGTATCCCCTGCCCTGGGTGATGGAGCGGATGTAGGTGGTGTAGTCCTGCAGCTCGGCCTCGGGGATCTCGGCCTCGATCATCTGTAGGCCGGCCTCGGCGGGGCTCATACCCAGCACACGGCCGCGGCGCTTGGTTACGTCGCCCATGATGTCGCCGGTGTTGGCGTCCGGCACCACCGTCTTCACGTTGTCCACCGGCTCGAGTATTGCGGGCTTCGCGTTGGCGCAGGCCGCCTTGTAGGCCAGGCGCGCCGCGGATTTGAAGGCCACCTCCTTGGAGTCCACCGGGTGGTACTTGCCGTCGTAAAGGGTTGCCTTTATGCCCACCATGGGGTAGCCGGCCAGGACCCCGTGGACCATGGCCTCGCGAAGGCCCTTCTCCACCGCGGGGATGAACTCCTTGGGTACCGCGCCGCCCACAACGGCGTTTACAAACTCAAAGTCGGTGCCGTCGGTGAGGGGCTCAAAGCGCATCTGAACAACGCCGTACTGGCCGGCGCCGCCGGACTGCTTCTTGTGCTTGCCCTCCGCCTCGGCGGTGGCGCGTATGGTCTCCCGGTAGGCGATGCGGGGAGCTTCCAGCGACACTTCGACTCCGAACTTGTCCTTGAGCTTGCCCACGATCACCTCCAGGTGCTGGTCGCCAAGGCCGGAGAGTATCTGCTGGCCGGTCTCGCTGTTCACGGTGTAGGAGGCGGTGCGGTCCTCCTCCAGCACCTTCTGGATGGCGGAGGCTATCTTGCCCTCGTCCCCCTTCTTCTTGGGGAACACCGCCATGGACAGGGTGGGTGTCGGGAACTTAACGCACTCCACCTTCACCAGCTTGTCGCCGCAGAGGGTGTCGCCGGTGCGGGTGTCGGAGAGTTTGGTTATGGCGCCGATGTCCCCGGCAGAGATCTCGGAAACGTCGGTCTGCTTCTTGCCCTTTATGGACAGCAGCTTGCCCATGCGCTCGGCTTCGCCGGTGTTGGCGTTGGTGAGGGCGGTGCCGTTTTTGAGGGTGCCGGAGATCACCTTTACATAGGAGAGCTTGCCCACAAAGGGGTCGGACACCGTCTTGAACACCTGGGCAACCAGCGGGCCGGCAGGGTCCACCTTGAGTTCCACCGGCTCGCCGTTTGAATCGGTGGCCTTGGGGGGAGCTATCCTGGTTGGGGCGGGGCAGATCTTGCGGATGACCCTCAGCACCGCCTCCATGCCCTCGAGGGTGACGGCGTCGCCGCATATCACCGGCACGGTGGAGCCGTTGACAATGCCCTTGAGCAGGCCTTCCTCCAGCTCGTCGTGGGTGAAGGGCTCCTCGGCGAAGAACTTTTCCATCAGCTCCTCGTCCGCCTCGGCCACCGCCTCGTTCATCTCGTTTATATACCACTCGAGGCTGTCTGTCTTGGGGACCTCCACCTCGGTGGTCTTGCCGGCGGCGTCGTAAATGAAGGCGCGCATGTCCATTATATCGACGTAAACGGTGGGCTTGCCCTCCTGCTTTACCGGCACCACAATGGGGCAGAAGCAGGAGCCGAACTCGCCCAGCAGCTCCTTGACCACCTGGTCGT
>CALXAK010000066.1 GCA_944386255.1 uncultured Clostridia bacterium | reverse complement strand
TTCGCAAAGACCCATTTTTCTATCGTTGTGACGGTGACCTGTGTTTTGATTTTTTGAAAGAGCTTGAAGAAAAATATTCAAGCTAATTCCCATTTATCGGAGAGATAGCAAAGCCAGCCGAGCCAGTTAACGGTCAGGATGAACGGCGCATTTCATGCGCCGCCGTTGACAGTCACGCCTGTCTTTGCTAAAGGATAATCAAGGCGGGAAAGCCCTAAAATGGCTTCCCGCCCATTTCAATTTTTCAAGAAAACGCTCCAAAATCAGAAAGAGAGCGGCCAAGCGCTCTGAGGGATTGGCCGCCTTGTTCACCCATTCAGCGGGGGGCCGCTGGGAATGGGCATAAAAAAGGGCGGGCCCTGATGCCAGGGCCCGCCGGGGGTGCAAAACAGATGCGGCGGCTATTCCCCGCGCCTTTCGGGCTGCCTTCTGCGGGCTCTGCCCCTGGCAAGCAGGTGGGACGCCAGCAGGATGGCCGGGTAGAGCGCCGCAAAGATCGCCCAGTGGAGGGCGCCCACGGGGTAGGGGGAGGCCCAGCCGGTTCTGAAGATGGCCAGCGACAGCAGGCCGCAGAGCATCGAGACCGGCATGAAGGCGGCCGCGGCAAGGTCTATCTGGCCGATGCAGCCGGGCGCGGCGGCCGGGGCAAGGAGCCTGCCTATGAAGTAGCAGCCCGCGCCCACCGCCTGTATCACCATTGCGCCCCACACCGCCTGCATGGTCTGCTGCTCATGCCACCCGCCAAAGCCGCAGAAAAGGCCGATTGCCATTAGCGCCGCCGAGAGGACATATAGCACCCTGCCCGCAACCTCAAGGGCTCCGGGCTCCCGGGCGGGCTCGGGGCCGGCTCCCTTCAGGATATGGTCGGTGGTGACCGAAAAGAGCTCGCTCATTGCGACTCTCCTCTCGAGATCCGGGACGCTCTGGCCGCTCTCCCACTTGGAGACCGCCTGCCTCGAGACCCCCAGCCTGTCCGCCAGCTCTTCCTGGGAGAGGCCCTGCCCCTTTCTCAAAAGCTGTATCCTCTGCGATAGATCCATTGGAATTCTCTCCTTTTTTGTTGGTGGGGAGATTGTAGCAGAAACATCGGTTGCGCCGCCACCAGCCGGGGCTGGAAATGTGTAAACCGCCGGTTGCGCCGGGAAGGCCCGGGTGCAAAAGAGCCGGGGACCAAAGGGCCTCCGGCTCGGTGCTGTGGGGTGTGTTTACTTCTCGGCGCGCTTTACCAGCTGCTCGTACTTCTTGGCAGCGCTCTCCTCCGCCTTGGCGAAGAGCTCCTCGGCCCTGTCGGGGAAGGTGCGGGTGAGGGAGCTGTAGCGGACCTCGTTCTTGATGAAGTCGCCGTACTTCTCGGTGGGAGCCTTGCTGTCCAGCTGGAAGGGGTTCCTGCCCTCGGCCTCCAGCCTCGGGTCGTAGCGGAAGGTGTGTCAGTAGCCGGCGGCCACGGCCTTCTTGATCTCGGTCTGGGCGTTCACCAGGCCGCCCTTGATGCCGTGGTTGATGCAGGGGGCGTAGGCGATGACCAGGGAGGGGCCATTGTAGCTCTCCGCCTCCACCAGGGCCTTGATGGTCTGGTTGTAGTCGGCGCCCATGGCCACCTGGGCCACATAGACGTAGCCGTAGCTCATGGCGATGGCGGCGAGGTCCTTCTTCTTGGTCTCCTTGCCGGCGGCGGCGAACTGGGCCACTGCGCCGGTGGGGGTGGACTTGGAGGACTGTCCGCCGGTGTTGGAGTAGACCTCGGTGTCGAACACCAGTATGTTGATGTCCTTGCCGGAGGCGAGGGCGTGGTCCAGACCGCCGAAGCCGATGTCGTAGGCCCAGCCGTCGCCGCCGAAGGCCCACACCGACTTCTTGACCAGCTGGTCCTTCTCGGCGAGGATGTCCTCGGCAAACTCGAGGCCGCGGTTCTTCTCCAGCTGCTCCACCAGCTTGTCGGTGGCAGCCTTGTTGGCGGCGCCGTTCTCAAGGGTGGAGAGGAACTCCTCCCTGGCGGCGGCCAGCTCACCCTCGGCCTTGAGGGCGCGGACCTTGGCAACCACCCGCTCGCGCTGGACCTGCTGGCCCAGGAACATGCCGAGGCCGAACTCGGCGTTGTCCTCAAAGAGGGAGTTGGCCCAGGCGGGACCGTGGCCCTCCTTGTTGACGGTGTAGGGGGTGCTGGGGGCGGAGCCGGCCCAGATGGAGGAGCAGCCGGTGGCGTTGGCGATGTACATCCTGTCGCCGAAGAGCTGGGTCACCAGCTTGGCGTAGGGGGTCTCGCCGCATCCGCCGCAGGCGCCGGAGAACTCAAGCAGCGGCTGCTTGAACTGGGAGCCCTTTACGGTGGTGGGGGCGAACTTTGCGGCGACCTCCGGCTTGTCCGCCAGGGTGAGGCCGTAGTTGAACACCTCCTGCTGGGGCAGCTCGCCCTCCATGGGCTGCATGGTGATGGCCTTGTTGCCCTTCATTCCGGGGCAGACGTTGACGCAGGAGCCGCAGCCGGTGCAGTCCAGAGCGGAGACGGTGATGGCAAACTTCATGCCGGGCAGGCCGGTCATGTCCTTGCTCTTGGTGCCCGCGGGGGCGGCCGCCAGCTCATCGGCGGTCATGGCCACCGGCCGGATGACGGCGTGGGGGCAGACGTAGGAGCAGAAGTTGCACTGGATGCAGTTCTCGGGGTTCCAGGAGGGAACGTTCACCGCGATGCCGCGCTTCTCGTAGGCGGAGGAGCCCACCGGCACCTCGCCGGTGACGTGGTCCTCAAACACCGACACCGGCAGGCTGTAGCCCCGCTGGCGGTTTACCGGGTTGAGCACGTTCTTTACATACTTTACGAGCTCCGGCCTGTCGCCCTTGACCTCGACCTCGGCCTCGGGGCGGTTGGCGTTCTTCCAGGACTCGGGGACCTCCACCTTGACAAGGGCGTTGGCGCCCGCGTCGATGGCGGCGTAGTTCATGTTGACAATCTCTTCGCCCTTGTGGCCGTAGGACTTGAGGGCGGCGTCCTTCATGTAGGCGATGGCCTGGTCCTCGGGGATGATGCCGGCCAGCTTGAAGAAGGCGCTCTGGAGCACCAGGTTGTACTTGCCCCGAAGGCCCAGCTGCTTGTCGATGGCGAAGGCGTTGATGGTGTAGAGCTTGATGCCGTTGTCGGCGATATACTTCTTGTCCTTGTCCGGCAGGTTCTCCTCGAGGCCGGCCATATCCCACTGGCAGTTGATGAGCAGGGTGCCGCCGGGCTTGAGGTCCTCAACCATGTCGTACCTGCCAACATAGGCCGGGTTGTGGCAGGCCACAAAGTCCGCCTTGTTGATGAGGTAGGTGGAGTGGATGGGCTTTTTGCCGAAGCGCAGGTGGGAGATGGTGACGCCGCCGGACTTCTTGGAGTCGTAGTCAAAGTAGGCCTGGGCGTACATGTCGGTGTGGTCGCCGATTATCTTGATGGAGTTCTTGTTGGCGCCCACGGTGCCGTCCGAACCGAGACCCCAGAACTTGCAGCAGGTGGTGCCCTCGGGGGAGGTGTCGGGGCAGTCCTCGGCGTCGAGGCTCAGGAAGGTGACGTCGTCGTTGATGCCGATGGTGAAGCGGCTCTTGCCGTTCTCGTCGGCGGCATTCTTGAACACCGCGAAGATCTGGGCGGGGGTGGTGTCCTTGGAGCCGAGGCCGTAGCGGCCGGAGGTGATGTGGGCGGAGTCGAACCTGGTGCCGCGGGTGGCGGAGACAACGTCCAGCCAGAGCGGCTCGCCCAGGGCGCCGGGCTCCTTGGTGCGGTCGAGGACGGCTATGTTCTTGACCGTGTCGGGGATGGCGGCGATGAGCCGGTCGGCGGCGAAGGGGCGGTAGAGGTGCACCGCAATGGCGCCGACCTTCTCGCCGGCGGCCACCATGTAGTCCACCACCTCGGTGATGGTCTCGGTGACCGAGCCCATGGCGATGATGACCGTCTCGGCGTCGGGGGCTCCGTGGTAGTTAAAGAGGCCGTAGTTGGTGCCGATCTTCTCGTTCACCTTGGCCATGTACTCCTCCACCACTGCGGGCAGGGCGTCGTAGTACTTGTTGGAGGCCTCCCTCGCCTGGAAGAAGATGTCCGGGTTCTGGGCGGTACCCCTGAGGGCGGGGTGGTTGGGGTTGAGGCTGCGGCGGCGGAAGTCGTTCACCGCGTCCATGTCCAGCATGTCCTTGAGGTCCTCGTAGTCCCAGACCGCCACCTTCTGGATCTCGTGGGAGGTGCGGAAGCCGTCGAAGAAGTTGAGGAAGGGGACCTTGCCCTTGATGGCGGCCAGGTGGGCCACCGGGGTGAGGTCCATCACCTCCTGAACGCTGCCCTCGGCCAGCATGGCAAAGCCGGTCTGGCGGCAGGCCATCACGTCGGAGTGGTCGCCGAAGATGGAGAGCGCGTGGGAGGCCACGGCGCGGGCGGAGACGTCGATAACGCAGGGCAGCTGCTCGCCGGCGATCTTGTACATGTTGGGGATCATCAGCAGCAGGCCCTGGGAGGCGGTGAAGGTGGTGGTGAGGGCGCCCGCGGAGAGGGAGCCGTGCACAGCGCCGGCGGCTCCGGCCTCGGACTGCATCTCAACCACCTTTACGGTGTCGCCGAAGACGTTCTTCATGCCCTTGGCGGAGCGCTCGTCCACCACCTCGGCCATCACGGAGGACGGCGTTATGGGGTAGATCGCCGCAACGTCGGTGTAGGCGTAGGACACATGGGCGGCAGCGTTGTTGCCGTCCATGGATTTCATTGCGCGTGGCATATTGAAACCTCCTGATTTTTTGTTTTTCTTGCCCTTTTCACACGGTACGCGGGAAATGCGCGCCGCACTGTTTGCCAGTTATTTATTTTACCATTTATTGCCGCAATAGTAAAGCCAAAAAGCTCAAAAATCCCGCTATTTCGGCCCGCTCAGAGCTCCGCGTCGAAGGAGGCGCGCTTTTCCATCACCGAGTGCACCAGCTGCTGCACCTTTTTGTGCTCGGGGTGCTCCCGGTAGGCGGCGAGGGCCTCCCGGGAGGAGAACTCGCTCTCCAGCATGCAGTTGTAGTCGGCGGAGAAGCCGAAGGTGACCCTGGCGGACAGCAGGCCGTCTATGCGGCCCACCAGGCCCTCCAGGCCCTGCTTTATGGCGGCGGCGTTCTCGGCGGCGGTGCGCCCGCCGGAGTCCTGTATCTTCCAGATGACGATGTGTTTTACCATTTTTTCTCCTTAAAAGCGCCGCCGCAGGGGGCTGCGGCGGCGGGACTGCGCTCCTTGAGCTTGGGTTTTAGTAGTTCTCGGCCTTGACCTCAAAGTAGGCCTTGGGGTGGGCGCAGACCGGGCAGACCTCGGGGGCGCTGGCGCCCACGTGGATGTGGCCGCAGTTGCCGCACTTCCAGACCACCACGCCGCACTTCTCGAACACCTTGCCGCTCTCCACGTTCTCCAGCAGCTTGAGGTAGCGCTGCTCGTGCTCCTTCTCGATCTCGGCCACCATGGTGAAGAGGGCGGCAATCTCCTCAAAGCCCTCCTCCTTGGCCTCCTTGGCCATGGTGGGGTACATGTCGGTCCACTCCTCGTTCTCGCCCGCGGCGGCGGCCTTGAGGTTCTGCTGGGTGTCGCCGATGCCCTCCAGGAGCTTGAACCAGATCTTGGCGTGCTCCTTCTCGTTGTTGGCGGTCTCCTCAAAGAGGTTGGCTATCTGGACATAGCCCTCCTTGCGGGCCTTGGAGGCGAAGTAGGTGTACTTGTTGCGGGCCTGGGATTCGCCGGCAAAGGCGGTCCAGAGATTCTTTTCGGTCTTGGATCCCTTGAGCTGCATTTTTTAAATCTCCTTTTTTAAAATTAAGAGAATTTCTCGTTTATCCATATTATAGAACATCTGCCGGCAGGTTATCAAGTGAAGTTTGGCAGAATTTGACACAAAAATTGGCGGGTGCTATGCTCGGTGCAGACAGGATTTTAAAGGAGGCGGAGCATGGGCTACAGCACGGTGCTTTTTGACCTGGACGGGACGCTGCTGGACACCCTTGGGGACCTTGCGGCCAGCGTGAACTTTGCCCTCGGGGAGATGGGCTACCCCGGGAGGACCCGGGAGGAGGTGCGGCAGATGGTGGGGAACGGCGTGGCCTCGCTGATAGCCCGGGCGGTGCCAAAGGGCACCTCCCCCGCCGACTCGGAGCGCTGCCTCGGGATATTCCGCCAGCACTACAGCCTTCACATGAACGACACCACCGTCCCCTACCCGGGGGTGCTCCGGCTGCTGGAGAAGCTGCGGGAGCAGGGGGTGGCCGCGGCGGTGGTCTCCAACAAGTTCGACCAGGCTGTGAAGGGGCTCTGCGGGCGGTGGTTCCCGGGCCTGCTGGGGGCGGCGATAGGTGAGCTGCCCGGCCGGGGCCGAAAGCCCGACCCCGCCATGGTGGAGGCGGCCCTTGGGGAGCTCCGCCGCTCCCGGGAGGGAACGGTGTATGTGGGGGACTCGGAGCCGGACATACTCACCGCCCAGAACGCCGGGCTGCCGCTGGTGATGGTGAGCTGGGGCTTCAGGGGCGAGGCCCGTCTCAGGGAGCTGGGGGTGCAGAGCATAGCCTCCAGCCCGGAACAGCTGCTGGAGCTGCTGCTGGCAGGGGGGCGCTGAGGCCCGGCGCACAGGTTTTGGACGCCGCGCCGCCATGTCCCCGGCGGGGATGCGGGGTTCCTGGCCCAACCAGAATTTTTTGCCCGCTCCCACAGAGCCGGGAGAGGGGTCTGCGGCCGCTGGAAACCCCCGAAATCCGGCGTTTCGGGCAGCTCTCTGCCCGGCGGAAAAGTGGTCTAAAACGGTCCAAAAATGTCGGCTATGCACCCCGTAATTAACAAAATGTTAATATAGTGGTCACACATTGCTGCGCGGGGGGTTGTATTATATAACCAGTACAGGAGCGATACCGCATAGCTCCAGTACATGCATATTCCTCCTCATAAATTGCAACTCCTCTATGAGGGCTCCACCCGGGGCCCTCGCTTTTTTTGCCCTTCTGGCGGCGGGAGGCATGGCCGCCCCCTCCCCGGGCGAAAGGCGCGCGGCGCAGCTGCTCCGGCAGGGCGGGAAACTCCGCGCCACGAAACATCCTGTCCCGGCCGTCGGGTCAGCATAGCCCGGCTGACGTGGGACCCCGCGCAGGAGAGTATCGAGGGCAGGCGCTGTGGCGGCGGGGAGGGTCCCGCGCTCTGAACTGCGCACGGGGAACCGGCGGGAGAAGAACCGCGCCCTGCCGGCAGGGCGCGGCATAAAGCCCGGCTTTAAATATTCGGCGGGACAAGGAGCGCCCCCGGAGGCTTTCCTCCGGGGGCGCTCGCCGTTTTTATCAGAAGTTGTAGCTCAAAAACTCCTCGCTGCCGCCCTGGAACTCGGCGTAGCCCTTGTCGATGTAGAACACCGCAAGGTTGAGGCCCTGGTTGCGGTAGAGGTCCAGCAGCTCCGGGTCGTGGGCGTAGAACGCCTCCACCGCCTCGGGACGGCGGTCGAACACCGCCACGCCCCGCACCCGCAGGAACCTGCCGTCCGGGGCGAGGGTGCAGAACTCCATGTTGGGGTTCTGCTGCAGCTGCTTGTAGCTCTGCTTGTAGTCGCCCATGCACATGTAGAGCCTGCCCTCGTAGATCATGAGCGAACCGAAGGGGCGGACCCTGGGCTGGTCCCCGTCCACGGTGGCGATGAACATGGCGCCGTTGGCCTTTACAAAATCGTATATGCGCTGCATAAGCTCTCCTTTCTATCGGACGATGTAGAGTTTTTTAACTGTGTAGCTGCCGTCGGCGGCTCCGAGGCGGATGGTGACAAAGTCGCAGCAGCCCTCGGCCCCCTTGTGGAAGTTGATGCCCACCTTCTGGGCGGCGGTGTCCACCAAGAGACCGGCCAGGGCGAACTCGCCGCCGGTGGCGTCGATGTAGGCGCTGCCGGTGTCGGAGTAGCGCAGGGTGACGTTCCTGAAGTCCCCTACAAAGGCGGAGCAGACCGCGTCCAGCACCCCCACGCCGGTGAGCTGGGGCCGGTACTCAAGGGAGCGCACCGAGGTGTTGCCGCTCTGGTCCTCCACCGACACCCAGACGGGGTTGGAGTAGCCCCGGCCGATGCCGGCCTCGGGGTTGTTGGCCTGTTCGGTGGTGACCTCCACCCGGTAGTAGCAGTCCTCGGTGACCTGGTCGGTGAGGGAGGCGGCGTAGCTGTAGGTCTGCTGGCCGGTGAGGTCCAGGTCCAGCAGCATGTAGGGCTCCACCTCCTCCAGCAGGCCGGTGACCGCGAAGCGGTAGACCTTAATGCTGGTGATGGGGCTGTCGTCCGAGACGGCAATGTCCAGGGTGACGCTCTCCCCGGAGCTCACCTTTACCTCCCCGCCCATGGGCACTCCGCCGATGGAGAAGCGCATCTCCGGGCCGCTGGACATGAAGCTGTTGCCGGAGTTTATCATGTCGGTGAGGGCCTCGGCGGACAGCTCGCCCATATAGCCCTTGGTGTAGTACATGCCCACCTCGCTGGCGTAGACGTTGTTGGAGGAGGCCACGCCAAACACCTTCTGGCGGCCCTGGGTGTTCATCATGTTCCAGCAGCGGTAGGTTATCTCAAAGCTCGCGTCCTCAAACTCCGCCGGGCGGGTCATTATCTCAACGGCCCCGAAGCGGGTGAGGGACTGGAGGATGTACATGTCCTCCAGCAGGTCCCCGGCGGTGGTGGGGTGGGGGTAGATGACGGTGGAACCCTTGCCCACCGCCTCGTCCACGGCGCTCTGGATGGTCCACATGAACTCGCCCACCATGTTCTGGTAGCCGTCGTAGGGCAGCTCCTGGTCCTCGGGGTAGTCCAGCAGGATCAGGTGCTGGTAGCCGGTGCCGCTCTCGGCGGCGGAGACCTGCAGGAACTCCCCGGCGGCGCCCACCATGGCGTCCACCTCGCTCTGGGAGAGCTGCTGGCCGAAGTCCGCCTCCTCCACGCTCACCATCCAGCTAAGGCCGCTCTGCCAGGCGGCGGCCACATTCTCCTCCAGGGTGGCGAAGCGCACCGGCTCCTCCCGGTCCCCGTTGGTTACCACGGTGTGGGTGTGGGGGTCCCCGGCGTAGTAGCCCTCGCCGAAGACGGTCACATAGTCGCTGTGGCCGCTGACCGAGCCGTCGGCGGAGAAGGCGCTGACCCTCCCCCGGCCTCCCTCGGCGCAGACCACCTGCACCTCAAAGCTGGCGCTCTCCCCCGCTGCCAGCCCGTCCAGGGTGACCCCGCGGCCCTCCGGGAAGAGGAAGCCGCTGCCGGAGAGCCTGAGCTCCACCGACTCGATGGCGGAGGAACTGTTGTTGGTGACGGTGACCGGAAGGGTGGTCACCTGGCCCTGGGTGATGACCGGAAGGGTCTTTTTGCAGTCGGCCCCGTTGAGGGAGCCGAGGTTTATGAGGGAGGTGTCGGCGGGGGCTCCGCTCCAGGTGAGGGAGCTGCCGGGGGAGTTGATCACCAAATCCACATCCTCAAAGCTCACCCCGTCCATGCTCTCGCTCTCGGAGTAGCCGCCGTATATGTAGCAGCTGCCCCCGGTGAAGGTGACCGAGCCGCCGGAGCAGTCAAAGGTGATGAGGGGGAAGCTGAGGTAGCCCCCGAAGCTCTCCCTTATGTCCACCTGAAGGTCGCCGGTAACGGCGATGGTGTCCCCCTCCATGAGGGCGGGGTGGTCGAGGTAGGCCACCAGCTCCTCGGAGGTGGTCACGGTGTAGCTGTTGTCCGACACCCCGGTGCCGCTGCGGAAGTAGCCCCCGGCGAAGAAGTTGGCCGCGAGGTAGATTCCGCCGCAGAGCAGCACCACTACCAGCGCCGCCGCCAGCGGGGCCACCCACACCGGGCGGCGCCTGCGGGGGCGCACCGCGGCCGGGGCGGCCGGGGCTCTGCCGGAGGGCTGGTTTGCATAGGGGTTGCCCTCCCGGCGCTCCCTCTGGGGGCCGGGGGCGGGGTTCTTGTATGGGTTGCCGGCGGGCCGGGCGTTCTGACCGGCGGGACGTGCGTTCTGTCCGGCGGGCCGGGCGCTCTGACCGGCGGGCCGGGCGCTCTGTCCGGCGGGCCGGGCGCTCGGTCCGGCGGGACGGGCGCTCTGACCGGCGGGACGGGCGCTCTGTCCGGCGGGACGGGCGTTCTGACCGGCGGGACGGGCAGCCTGTCCGGCGGGACGGGCGCACTGT
>CALXAK010000065.1 GCA_944386255.1 uncultured Clostridia bacterium | reverse complement strand
ACCAGAGCGTTAACTACTCCCGTCGGGTACTGATGCCCGAGCGGGATATGGATTAAACCCCGGTGATGGAGGTCACCGCCCTCGGCATCGACTTCGGAGGCCTCACCGCGGTGGAGGACTTCAACATGACCCTCGGCCGCACCGAGATCTGCGGCCTCATCGGCCCCAACGGAGCGGGCAAGACCACCGTCTTCAACCTGCTCACCAGCGTCTACCAGCCCACCCGGGGCAGCATTGTGGTGGACGGCATGGACACCAAGGGCATGACCACCGCCCAGGTCAACCGGCTGGGGGTGGCGAGGACCTTCCAGAACATACGGCTGTTCAAGGAGATGTCGGTGCTGGACAACGTGCTGGTGGGTCTCGGCAACGAGATCGACTACGGCGTTTTCAAGGCCATGTTCCGGGCCAGGGGCTACTGGCGCATGGAGAAGGTGGCGAAAAAGAGGGCCCTCGAGCTGCTGAGCATCTTCGACATGCAGGACCTGGCCGGGGCCACCGCCGGCAGCCTCCCCTACGGGGCCCAGCGGCGGCTCGAGATTGTGCGGGCGCTGGCCACCAACCCCTGCCTGCTGCTGCTGGACGAGCCCGCTGCCGGCATGAACCCCTCCGAGACGGCGGAGCTCGTGGAGAACATCCGCCGCATCCGGGACACCTTCCACATCTCCATACTGCTCATCGAGCACGACATGAACCTGGTGATGGGCATCTGCGAGGGGATTGCGGTGCTGAACTACGGCCGGGTGATAGCCAAGGGTACCCCGGAGGAGATCCGCAGCAACCCGCAGGTGATAGAGGCCTATCTCGGCAAGCACAAGGAGGAAAACTGATGGCGCTGCTAGATGTAAAGGATATTGAGGTCTACTACGGCAGCATCCACGCCATAAAGGGGGTGTCCTTCGAGGTGCAGGAGGGGGAGATAGTCACCCTCATCGGCGCCAACGGAGCGGGCAAGTCCACCATACTGAAGACCGTCTCGGGGCTGCTGCGGCCGCGCAGCGGCTCGGTTGAGTTCCAGGGCCGCAGCATATCCCACGAGGCCCCCCACCACATCGTCCGCAGGGGTCTCGCCCAGGTCCCGGAGGGCAGGCGCATCTTCCTGGAGATGACGGTGGAGGAGAACCTGGAGATGGGGGCCTACACCCAGCCCCAGTCGGGGGTGCAGGAGGACCTTGCGTCGGTCTACGGCCGCTTCCCCCGGCTCAAGGAGCGCCGCCGGCAGATTGCCGGCACCCTCTCAGGGGGCGAGCAGCAGATGCTGGCGGTGGGCCGGGCGCTCATGAGCCACCCAAAGCTGCTCATGCTGGACGAGCCCTCCATGGGCCTCGCCCCGCTGCTGGTGGAGCAGACCTTTGAGACCATAAAGGAGCTGCACCGCTCCGGCACCACCATACTGCTGGTGGAGCAGAACGCCCGCATGGCGCTCTCGGTGGCGGACAGGGCCTATGTGCTGGAGACCGGCAGCATAGTGCTCTCCGGTGCCGGCAGCGAGCTCGCCGGCAGCGACGCCATAAAGAGGGCATACCTTGGCGGTTGACCCCCGGGGCCGCCGCCACTATTATATATATTAAATAGTATTATATAGGGAATGGGACGGGCGGCCGGAGCGGGCAGTGCCCGTCCCATTCCGGCAGGAGTGAGCCATGGTTATAAGACCCGCCGAGAGCCGGGACATAGAGCCCATGCTGGAAATCTACAACCGGGAGGTGGCCACCGGCACCGCCAGCTTTGACATCCGCCCCCGCACCCTGCCCCAGTGGCGCAGCTGGTTCTGTGCCCACGGCACCGGCAACCACCCGCTGCTGGTGGCGGAGCTGGAGGGCCGGGTGGCGGGCTACGCCTGCCTCTCCAGCTACCGGGACAAGGAGGCCTACAGCGCCACGGTGGAGCTGTCGGTATATGTGGGTGAAGGGTTCCGCCGCCGCGGCGTGGCCACCGCCCTCATGGGCAGGCTGCTGGAGATGGCGCGGCAGGACCCCGGCACCCGGGCGGTGGTGGCGGTGATAACCTCCGGCAACGAGGCGAGCGTCGCCCTGCACGAGAAGTTCGGCTTCCGGTTCTGCGGCGAGATGCCGGGCGTGGGGGAAAAGTTCGGCAAAAACCTCGGCATCTGCAACTATCTTCTGCATGTTTAGTCCAAAATCCGGCGGATAGGGCGCTTTTCCTATTGTAGGTCTTGACAAAATAAGCCGGTGTAAATATACTTGAGTTTAGTTTAGATGCTATTTTTAGAGGAAACCTATTGAACAAACTTCGCAGCCCCAGCGGGGAGGAGGGCTCGATTGAGGCGTTGGTCGCCTCCTTCCTCCCGTACATACGCAGCAGGGCAGCCCGCATACGCAGCGTCGGAATCGACGGGGACGACATTGTCCAGGAGGGCCTCATCGGCCTTGTGCGGGCGTTCGATACCTACGACCCCCAGGGGGGAGCGTCCTTCTCCACCTATGCCATCGCCTGCATAGACAACGGCATCGCCTCGGCCCTGCGCCGGGCCACCCGCCGGAAGGACCAGCCCCTCAACTCGTCGGTGCCCCTCTCCGACGAGCTCCCGGGATTTGCCCGCGACCCCCAGGACCTGGCCATACGCCGGGCAGAGCTGGAAGGGTTGGCGGAGCGCATACGGCAGGACCTGTCCAGCCTCGAGAAGAGGGTGCTGGGCCTTTACCTTGAGGGGTATAGTTATTCAGCCATGGCGGAAAAGCTCGAAACCACCGAAAAAGCGGTAGACAACGCTTTGCAGCGGGCCAGGCGAAAGCTGAAATAGCCCGTTTATATATGCCCTGGTAGCTCAAAGGCAGAGCGTTGGATTCCCAAAGATGGCGGTTCAATTCCGCACAAAGGCAAATTATTTTATACCCTTAGAGGAGAAAAAGCATGTACGAAGACAAGACCCTGGTATGCAAGCAGTGTGGCAAGGAGTTCGTGTTCACCGCCGGTGAGCAGGAGTTCTACGCGAGCCGCGGCTTCGAGAACGAGCCCCAGCGCTGCAAGGAGTGCCGCGACGCCCGCAAGAACGCCGCCAGAGCTACCCGCGAGATGTACACCGCTGTTTGCGCTGCCTGCGGCGGCGAGGCGAAGGTTCCCTTCCAGCCCCGTGAGGATCGCCCTGTCTACTGCAGCGAGTGCTTCGCCAAGATGAAGCAGGCTCAGTAACAGACCAACCAAGGACCCGAAGGCTGCTTCCCCGCCGGGAAGCGGCCTTTCCCTTTTAGAGCGGAGGCTGCGCCGCCGGAACGCCCGGCCCCGAGTTTTCTTTTTTTGGAGGTAACCTATGAGCACCACCGTTTCACCCGCCGAGGCGCTGCAGCTGCTGCGCCGCTACAACAGCGAGCCCTTCCACATCCAGCACGGGGTCACCGTGGGCCTTGTGATGGGCTGGTTCGCCGAGGAGCTGGGCTTTGGCGAGGACAGGCAGTACTGGCAGAGCGTCGGCATCCTGCATGACATAGACTTTGGCCTCTACCCCGACCAGCACTGCCGGAAGGCCCCCGAGCTGCTGCGGGAGGCGGGCATTGGGGAGGACGTGATACACGCCGTCTGCTCCCACGGCTACGGCCTTTGCAGCGACGTGAAGCCGGAGCACACCATGGAGAAGGTGCTCTTCGCGGTGGACGAGCTCACCGGGCTTGTGGGCGCCGCCGCCAGGATGCGCCCCTCAAAGAGCTGCACCGACATGGAGCTGCAGAGCCTCAAAAAGAAGTTTAAGGACAAGAAGTTCGCCGCCGGCTGCTCCCGGGATGTGATAAGGACCGGGGCGGAGCAGCTGGGCTGGGAGCTGGACACCCTGCTGCAGCGCACCCTGGACGCCATGAAGGCCACCGAGGCCCAGGTGGCGGAGCTGCTGGCATAGCCTGGAGCCAAAGAGGCAGCGCGGAGATTCTCTGCGCTGCCTCTTTGCCGCGCCGCGGCCCTGGCGGCAGTACAAAGAGTATATTCCGCCCTTAATACTACAGTCCGGCCGCCCTCTGATGATTGATTTGAGGGCGGTTATCAAGTATAATTTATCTTAGCAAATTTTAGAGAAGTGAAGACTGCCATGCACTATTTGGACAACGCCGCCACCACCAGCGTCTGCCCCGAGGCCGCGGCCCGGGCGGAGGAGGTGCTCCGGGAGCAGTTCGGCAACCCCAGCTCCCTCTACGACCTGGGGGTGAGGGCGGAAAAGACCCTCTCGGCGGCCCGGGCCGCGGTGGCAAAAGCTCTTGGGGCAAAGCCCTCGGAGGTCTACTTCACCGCCAGCGGCACCGAGAGCAACAACATAGCCCTTCTGGGGGCGGCCCGGGCCAGAAAGGCCTGGGGGGACTGCATTGTCACCACCGCCTACGAGCACCCCAGCGTCCAGAACACCCTGAGGGAGCTGAGGACCGAGGGCTTCCGTCTCATCGAGGTGAAGCCGGTTGCGGGGGAGATACGCCCGGAGGACATGCTGGCCCAGGTGGACGGAAAGACCGCCCTTGTGGCCGCCATGCGGGTGAACAACGAGACCGGCGCCATGATAGACGTGGCCGCCCTCGCCGCCGGGGTAAAGAGCATAAACCGCCGCACCGCCGTGCACTGCGACGGGGTGCAGAGCTTTTTGAAGGAGCCGGCCCCCCTCGGGCAGATTGACACCATGGCCGTCAGCGGCCACAAGATACACGCCCCCAAGGGCGTCGGCGCGCTATATGTCCGCACCGGCTTCAACCTCAAGCAGGTGCTGTTCGGCGGCGGCCAGGAGCGGGGCATAAGACCCGGCACCGAGAACGTGGCCTTTGCCGCCGCCATGGCCGCGGCGGTGGAGGCGGCGGGGGACACCGCGGCCGCAAGGGCCCGGGTGCAGGAGCTGAACCTCCGGCTGCGCCGGGAGCTTGAGACCTTCCAGAACGTCCGCATCAACTCCCCCGGGAGCGCCTCGCCCTACATCCTCAACTTCTCCTTCCTCGGCTACCGCTCCGAGACGGTGCTGCACCTGCTGGAGAGCCGGGGGGTGTACGTTTCCGGCGGCTCCGCCTGCTCCAAAGGCCAGCGCAGCCACACCCTCACCGCCATGGGCCTCACCGACCAGGAGGTGGATGGAGGGATCCGGGTGAGCTTCTGCTCCGGCAGCGGGGACGAGGACCTGGACGCCCTGCTGGAGGGGCTCCGGGAGGCGGGAAAAACCCTCATGAGGGCATACAGATGAAAGAGATACTTCTTTTAAAATACGGCGAGGTGGCGCTCAAGGGCCTCAACAAGCCCGCCTTCGAGTCCGCCATGCTCAAGACGGTGCGCCGCCGCCTCGCGGACATAGGTGAGTTCAGGGTCTACAAGGCCCAGTCCACCATATATGTGGAACCGCTGGAGGAAAAGGCCGACCTCGACGCCGCCCTTTGCCGGGTGCAGAGGATATTCGGCTTCTCCGCCATAAACCGGGCGGCGGTGTGCGAAAAGAGCCTTGAGAGCATCTGCGCCACCGCGGCGGACTACCTGGGGGACAGGCTCCGGCAGGGGGGTAGCTTTAAGGTGAGCGCCAAGCGCTCGGACAAGCGCTTCCCCCTAAACTCCATGGAGATCGGCCGGGAGGTGGGGGCATACCTGCTCGTCGCCTTCCCGGGCCTTCGGGTCAGCATGGCCGACCCGGAGATAACGGTGGTGGTGGAGGTGCGGGACTTTGCCGCCTACGTCCACTGCGGCAAGCTCCCCGCCGCCGGAGGCATGCCCACCGGCACCTCCGGCCGGGCGGCGGTGCTTATCTCCGGGGGCATCGACTCCCCGGTGGCCGCCTACATGATGGCCCGCCGGGGGCTGGACCTCTGCGGCATACACTTCATGTCCCCGCCCTACACCAGCGAGCGCGCCCTGGACAAGGTGGTGCAGCTTTCGTCGGTGGTGGCGGGCTACACCGGCAACTTCGCGCTGCTCTGCGTCCCCTTCACCGACATACAGCTGGCCATTGGCAAAAACTGCCCGGAGGAGCTGTTTACGGTGCTAATGCGCCGCTCCATGATGCGCATTGCCACCATCATCGGCCGCCGGGAGCACTGTGGAGCGCTCATAACCGGCGAGAGCCTTGCCCAGGTGGCCTCCCAGACCCTGCCCGCCATCGCCTGCACCGACGCCGCCGCCGGCATGCCGGTGCTGCGGCCGCTCATCGGCATGGACAAGAGCGAGATTGTGGACATATCCCGGCGCATAGGCGCCTTCGAGATATCCATTCTGCCCTATGAGGACTGCTGCACCGTCTTTACCCCCAAGCACCCCAAGACCCGCCCCCGCCTCGAGGACGTGATAAAGGCGGAGGAGGCCTTCGACCTCCCGTCGCTGGAGGCGGCGGCGGTGGAGGGCACCGAGGTGAGGATGCTGCACTTTTTCGATGAACCCTGGAGGTAACTGCTTTGAGAGCTGAGATAATTTCGGTGGGCGACGAGCTGCTGCGGGGCTACACCGTCAACACCAACACCGCCTACCTTGCCAAAAACCTCGCCGACCTCGGCTACGACGTCAACTTCCAGACGGTGGTGGGGGACTGCGAGAAGGACATCTTCGACGCCATACGCATCGCCGTCACCAGGAGCCATGTCATAGTCTTCACCGGCGGCCTCGGACCCACCGAGGACGACATGACCAAGGAGGTGGTGGCCAAGGCCCTGGGTCTCAAGCTGGTCTACGACCAGCCCACCGCCGAAAAGCTGGAGAAGCAGCTGGCCCAGCGGGGCATTGAGCCCACCGGCGCCCCCATGAAGCAGGCCTATGTGATAGACGGCTGCATGGTGCTGCGCAACGACAACGGCACCGCTCCCGGCATACTGCTGCAGAAGGGCAACCAGGTGATAGTGCTGCTGCCCGGCCCCCCTCGGGAGCTGGAGCCCATGTTCCAGAACGGGGTAAAACCCTTTCTCATGAGCTTCTCGGACGTCTGCTGCGAGAGCGCCACCATTCGGGTGGTGGGTCTCGGGGAGCCCACGGTGGAGCAGAGCCTCGGGGAGCTGCTCTACGGTGTAAACCCCCACGCCGCCCTCTACGTCAACACCGGTGAGGTGCTGGTGCGGGTGTTCGCCAGGGGCACCGACCAGGAGGAGGCCCGCCGGCTCTGCCGGGAGCATGTGGAGAAGATAAAGGCGGTGCTGGGCAGCTACGTCTACGGCGAGGGGGACAGGGACCTTGCCGAGACGGTGGTGGAGCTGCTCAAGGAGAAGAAGCTGCACCTTGCCACCGCCGAGAGCTGCACCGGAGGGCTGGTGGCCGCCAAGGTCACCGCCGTGGCCGGTTCCTCGGCAGTGTTCGACTACGGCGTGGCCTGCTACGCCGACTGGGTCAAAAAGCACGCCCTTTCGGTGGGCTCCTCGGTGGTGAAAAAGTACACCACCGTCAGCTCCCCCTGCGCCGGGGAGATGGCAAAGGGCGCCCTCTCCGCCGGCAAGGCGGACATTGCCGTGGGTATAACCGGCATCGCCGGCCCCGGCTCCGGGGACTACGGCGACGGCCACTTCCCGGTGGGGCTTGTGTTCATCGGCGTGGCGGACAAGAAGAAGGTGGTGGTCAAGAAGTTCACCTTCGGCGACCTTCA
>CALXAK010000064.1 GCA_944386255.1 uncultured Clostridia bacterium | reverse complement strand
GGGGCACCTGGGCCACGCCGCGGTGATAGAGGCCGCGGTGGAGCGGGGGAGGGCCTGCGGCCTTGCCCCGGCGGTGATAACCTTCGACCTCTCCGGCTTCAGGCCCGCCGGCAAGGGGGCGCTGGACCTTCTCAGCCGCAGGGACTGCATGGAGCAGTTCTCCCGCCTCGGCGCCGCCTGCGCGGTGGTGCTGCCGCTGGGGGAGATCTCCGGCCTCTCCCCGGGGGAGTTCTCCCGCCTGCTGCGGGGTAAACTCTCGGTGGGGGCGGTGCTCTGCGGCGGCAGCTTCAGCTTCGGCCGCGGCGGCAGCGGAGGGCCCGGGGAGCTCGAAGCCCTCGGCCGGGAGCTGGGTTTTTCGGTGCAGGTGGTGCCGGACCTGCGGCTGCTGGGGGAGCCGGTGAGCACCTCCCGGATAAAGCGGGCCCTCTCCCTCGGGGAGCTTGCGCTGGTGGAGCGGCTGCTGGGCCGGCCCTACAGCTTCTCCGCCCGGGTGGTGGAGGAGAAGCACCTCGCAAGGACCCTGGGCTTCCCCACCGCAAACCAGCCCTTCCCGCCGCTGCACCGGCCTCTTGCGGGGGTGTACGCGACCAGGGCCATCCTGCCGGACGGCAGGACCCTCCCCGCGGTCACCAACATCGGCCTGCGGCCGACGGTTGGGGGAGGGGAGTTCTGCGCCGAGACCCACATCCCCGGCTTTTGCGGGGAGCTGGTGGGCCGGGAGCTGCGGGTGGAGCTGCGGCGCTTCATCCGCCCGGAAAGGAGATTCGAGAGCCTCCAGCAGCTGAAGGACGCCATCGCCGCAGATGTGCGGGCCGCCCTGCGGGAGGGCATTTAACTGTTGCATTTGTGGCCCCCGCCGTGGTATAATACCCGCAGAATGCCGTCAAAGCCCGCTTTGGCGGCCGCTACCCTCCCGCGGACGAGGGTTTGAGCTGCATGGGCCCTTTGGCCGCGCAGCGTTCACCGTCGCCCCGGGCTGCGGGAAGGGCATATTTTTAAAAGGTGAAAGGAAAACCAGAATGCTCAAGAACAAGACCGAAGTCATCGAGGCCCACCGCCTCCACGAGACCGACACCGGCTCCCCCGAGGTGCAGATAGCCCTGCTCACCAACCGCATCAACCACCTCAACGAGCACCTCAAGAGCAACAAACAGGACCACCACTCCCGCCGCGGCCTGCTCAAGATGGTCGGCCGCCGCCGCAACCTGCTGGCCTACCTGCAGAAGAAGGATATAGAGCGCTACCGCGCCATCATCGCGGAGCTGGGCCTGCGCAAGTAAGCACAACCTAAAAATTTACCCGAAGGCAGACGAACCGGTGATTTGTCTGCCTTCAAAAACGAAAAGGGGCAGCCTCGGGTATTTTAGGTTTTAGCGGTAAATCAAGGGCTAAAGCCATTTAACCTTTGATTTATTGCTAAACCCGAAAAACCGGGGCCTCCCCTAAAAAACGGAGGTTAAAATGTTCGAAAATTACAAAGTGTTCGAGACCGAAATAGCCGGCCGCCCCTTTAAGGTGGAGGTTGGCAAGATGGCGGGCCTCGCCAACGGCTCCTGCCTTGTGCGCTACGGCGACACGGTCATACTCTGCACCGCCACCATGAGCCAGAAGCCCCGGGACGGGGTGGACTTCTTCCCCCTGTCGGTGGACTTTGAGGAGAAGCTCTACGCCGTGGGCCGCATCCCCGGCTCCTTCCAGCGCCGGGAGGGCAGGGCCAGCGAGAAGGCGGTGCTCGCCTCCCGCCTGGTGGACCGCCCCATGCGCCCGCTCTTCCCCAAGGACATGCGCAACGACGTCTCGGTGGTCATGACCGTGATGTCCATGGACGACGACTGCATGCCGGACATCACCGGCATGTGCGGCGCCTCCATCGCCACCGCCATCTCCGACATCCCCTGGGCCGGCCCCATCGCCGGGGTTTCGGTGGGCCTTGTGGGTGAGGAGCTGGTCATCAACCCCACCGCCGCCCAGCGGGCCGAGAGCCGGCTCAACCTCACCGTGGCCGGCACCGCCGAGAAGGTGGTCATGATTGAGGCGGGCGCCAACGAGGTGGACAACGACACCATGCTCCGGGCCATCATAAAGGGCCACGAGGAGATAAAGAGGATAATTTCCTTCATAAACACCATTGTGGCCGAGGTGGGCAAGCAGAAGATTCCCTTCGAGAGCCGCGATGTTGACCACGACATGTTCGAGGCGGTGAAGGACTTTGCCATCGAGGATGTCCGCGCCGCCATGGACACCGACGACAAGACGGTGCGGGACGCCGCCCTGGTGCCGGTGTACGAGAAGGTCCACTCCCAGTTCGACCCCCAGTACGAGGGCCGGGAGCAGGAGCTGGACGACTGCCTCTACAAGCTGCAGAAGTTTGTGGTGCGCCGCTGGCTGCTGGACGACGGCAAGCGCGTGGACGGCCGCGGCATTGACGAAATCCGCCCCCTGGCCGCCGAGGTCGGGCTGCTGCCCAGGGTTCACGGCTCCGGCATGTTCACAAGGGGCCAGACCCAGGTGCTGACGGTTGCAACCCTCGGCATGAGCGGCGACGCCCAGATGCTGGACGGCATCTACCCCGAGACCTCCAAGCGCTACATGCACCAGTACAACTTCCCCTCCTTCTCGGTGGGCGAGACCCGCCCCAGCCGCGGCCCCGGCCGCCGCGAGCTTGGCCACGGGGCCCTGGCGGAGCGGGCGCTGCTGCCGGTTATCCCCTCGGTGGACGAGTTCCCCTACACCCTGCGGCTGGTGTCGGAGGTGCTCTCCTCCAACGGCTCCACCTCCCAGGGCTCGGTCTGCGGCTCCACCCTTGCGCTCATGGACGCCGGCGTGCCCATCAAGGCCCCGGTGGCCGGCATCTCCTGCGGCCTCATCACCGAGGGCGA
>CALXAK010000063.1 GCA_944386255.1 uncultured Clostridia bacterium | reverse complement strand
AGCCTCGCCGAGAAGGGCAGCATAAATCTTGTGCGCCTGCCGGAGCGCTACGGCCACATGCCCCTGCCAAAGGTCCGGGTGATAGACATGCGGGAGGAGCTGATGGCCGGCAACCCATTCTGCGTGGGCAGGGAGTTAAAGCAGAGCATAGACCAGCGCCTCGAGAGAGGGGAGCAGTGCATCCTGCTGCTCAACCGCCGGGGCTACCGCACCGTCTCCATCTGCTCCAGCTGTAAAAGCGTGGTGCGCTGCAAAAGCTGCGACACCGCCCTCGTCTACCACAAAAACCTCGCGGCCCATGTCTGCCACTACTGCGGCTACACCCTGCCGCTGCAGGAGGTCTGCCCCCAGTGCGGCGGGGCGATACGCCACACCGGCATAGGCACCCAGAAGATCGAGGAGGAGCTCTGCACCCTCTTTCCCACCGCCCGGGTGGCGAGGCTGGACCTGGACTCCACCTCCCGCAAGGACTCCGCCCGGCGCATCCTCAGCGATTTCGCCGCCGGCCGCTACGACATACTGGTGGGCACCCAGATGATTGCCAAGGGCCTGGACTTCAAAAAGGTCACCCTGGTGGGGGTGCTCAGCGTGGACCAGATGCTGCTAATGCCAAGCTACCTCGCCTTTGAGCGCACCTTCTCCATGCTCACCCAGGTCATAGGCCGCAGCGGCAGGGGGGAGCTTGCCGGGGAGGCGGTGATACAGACCATCGACCCCGAGAACCCGGTGATACAGCTGGCCGCAAGGCAGGACTACGAGTCCTTCTACCGCCGGGAGATGCTCTCCCGCAGGTTGCACCTCTACCCGCCCTTCTGCGCCCTTTGCACCGTGGGCTTTCTGGCCCCCAGCGAAAGGGAGGCGGCGGCCGCCGCCGACAGCTTCTGTGAGGCGCTGCGGCAGGTGAAGGAGCGCTCCTTCCCGGAGCTGCCGCTCAGGGTGCTGGGCCCCGCACCCATGCGGGTGGCCTACATAGGCGGCACCTTCCGCTACAGGGTCACCCTCAAGTTCCGCCGAGGCCGCCCGGCCCGGGAGCTTGTGCGGGCCGCGGGGGAGAGATTTTTGCAGGACAAAAACAACAAAAACGCAAGCTTCTTCGTCGACTTCAACTCGGCGGGGGACCTTTGATACAAGGAGGGAGCAGAATGGCCCTTAGAACAATACTCACCGACGGCGACGAGACGCTTCGCAAGGTCTCCCGCCCGGTCACCGACTTTGGAAAGCGCACCAGCGACCTGCTGGACGACATGAGGGAGACCCTCATCGACTCCGGCGGGGTGGGCCTTGCAGCCCCTCAGGTGGGGATACTGCGCCGCATGGTGCTGGTCATAAAGGGTGAGGAGATACTGGAGCTGATAAACCCCGAGATAATCTCTTCCGACGGCGAGCAGACCGGCAGCGAGGCCTGTCTCTCGGTCCCCGGCCGCTACGGCACCGTCACCCGGCCTATGCATGTGGTGGTGAGGGCCCAGGACCGCACCGGGGCCACCCGGGACATCGACTGCCAGGAGCTGGACGCCCGCTGCGTCTGCCACGAGCTGGACCACCTGGACGGCGTGCTCTATATGGACAGGGCCGCCGAGATGTTCTATGACGAGGATGATGACGAGGAGGAGTAGCCTTGCGCCTGCTTTTTATGGGCACCCCGGATATAGCGGTGCCGGTTTTGAGGGAGCTCGCCAAAAGGCATGAGATAGTGGGAGTGTTCTGCCAGCCGGACCGCCCCTCCGGCCGCAGGATGACCCTCACCACTCCCCCCACCAAGCTTTTTGCCCAGCAGCTGGGCATACCGGTGTTTCAGCCCACCAGAATGCGCGCCCCCGAGACCCGGCAGCTCATGGAGTCGCTGGCTCCCGACGCGGCGGCGGTGATAGCCTACGGCCGCATACTGCCCCAGCAGCTGCTGGAGGTGCCGGCCCTCGGCTGTGTAAACGCCCACGCCTCGCTGCTGCCCGTCTACCGGGGGGCGGCCCCCATACAGCGCGCCATAATGGCGGGGGAGACCGAGACCGGCATTACCGCCATGCTCATGGACCCCGGCATGGACACCGGGGACATTCTGGCGGTGCGCCGTGTGCCAATACTCCCGGAGGACAATGCTGTAACCATGTTCCAGAAGCTGGGAGAGGAAGCTGCGGAGCTTATGGTGGAGGTCTTTTCCGACCTCCCGGCCTACATCGCCGCCAGGACCCCCCAGGACCACCAAAAGGCCACCCTCGCCCCAATGCTGGAGAAGCAGGAGGGGGAGTTCTCCTTTTCCGGCCTTGACAGCACCGGCATTGTAAACCTTGTGAGGGGCACCGCCATCTGGCCGGTGGCCCGCTTCAGCTTTAATGGCCGGTGGGTAAAGGTGTTCTCCGCCGCAGCGCTGCCGGAGGCAGCCGGTGAGCCCGGCAGGGTGCTCTCCCTAAAGCCGCTCACCATCGCCGCAGCCTCAGGCGCGGTGCAGCTGCTGGAGGTTATGCCGGAGAACAGCCGCCGCATGGACGGCACCGCCTTCGCCGCCGGCCAGAGGCTGAGGGTGGGGGACAGGGTAGAATGAGCGCCCCCAGCCCCGCCGCCAGGGCCGCCGTAAAGGCGCTTTTAAAGGTGGAGGAGGGGGGCTTCTCCAACCTCGTGTTCAAAAAGGCCGCCGGCTCCCTGCCGGAGGGCAGGGACAGGGCCTTCGCCTCCGCGCTGTTCTATGGCGCCCTCGAGCGGCAACTCACCCTGGAGGGCCTGCTGGACCCCTACCTCAAAAAGGGGACCTCCGGGCTGGACCCGCAGGTTAGGGCGGTCCTCGAGACCGGCCTGTACCGGGCGCTCTACATGTCCGCGCCCGCCGCAGCGGCGGTGAGCGACAGCGTGGAGATATGCCGCAGCCTTGGCCGCAGCTCGGCGGCAGGGCTGGTCAACGCGGTGCTCCGCCGGGCGATAGAAGGCGCCGGGCGGCGCATGGCGGAGCTCGAGGACTGGCAGAGGATCTCGGTCTGCCCCGTGCTGCTGCGGCAGCTGCGGGAGGACTACGGCGGGGATGCCGAGGGCATCTGCGAGGCCTTTTTTGAGCGCCGCCCCGACTGCCTAAGGGTGAACACCCTCAAAACCACCTCCCGTGAGCTGGCTGAAGCCCTCGGCCCCCTCGCCGGGGAGGACTGCCCGCTGGAGAACGCGCTGTTTGCAAAAGGCGGCTATATAAACACCCCGGCCTTCTCGGACGGCTGGTTCCATGTGGTGGGCCTTCCCGCCCAGCTGGCCGCAATGGCGCTGGACCCGAAACCCGGCCAGCGGGTGCTGGACCTCTGCGCCGCACCGGGCGGCAAGACCATGGTGCTGGCCCAGCTCATGCAGGACCGGGGGGAGATCCTCGCCCTGGACCGCAGCGAGCACCGGCTGGAGCTGCTGCGCCGCAACGCCCGGCGGCTGGGCATCCACTGCGTGACGACCGCCGCCGCCGACTCCTCCGGGGACCTCTCGGAGCTCGGTCTTTTTCAGCGGGTGCTCTGCGACGCCCCCTGCTCCGGCTACGGGGAGATAGCAAAAAAACCCGAGCTGCGCTACCGCGACCCGGAGCTCAGCGCCGGACTGCCGGAGCTGCAGCTGCAGCTGCTGTGCCAGGGCGCCAAAAGGGTCGCAAAGGGGGGCAGGCTGGTTTACAGCACCTGCACCATCCTCAAGCGGGAGAACCATCAGGTCTGCCGGGAGTTTCTGCAGAGAAACCCGGGCTTTAGCTCAATCCCGGTTGAAACTCCCCCCGGAGCCTGTGTCGAGGACGGGGATTTTGCCCTCTTTTTGCCCGGAAAATGGGGCAACGAGGGGTTTTATATAGCAACTTTTGAAAGAATGTGTTAGAATAATGGGCAACGTGGATATCCTCTCGATGGCGCTGGAACAGCTCCTCTCTCTGGCGCAGCAGCTGGGGCAGCCCGCCTTCCGGGGCAGGCAGATCTTCTCCTGGCTGCATCAGAAGCGGGTTTCGGATTTTTCCGAGATGAGCGACCTGCCTGCGGCGCTGCGGGAGCAGCTGGAGCGGCAGGCCTATATAACCACTTTAAAAGAGGTTACGCGAAAAACCTCCGGCGACGGCACCGTAAAGTTCCTCTTTGCCCTGCCGGACGGCAACTGCATCGAAACGGTGGCCATGAGCTACCACCACGGCATTTCTGTCTGCGTCTCCTCACAGGTGGGCTGCCGCATGGGCTGCAGGTTCTGCGCCTCCACCCAGAACGGCCTGGTCCGGGGCCTTTCCGCCGGCGAGATTCTCGCCCAGGTCTATTCTGTCGACCGACTGCTGGGCCAAAGGGTGGACAGCGTGGTGATGATGGGCATAGGGGAGCCGCTGGACAACTTCGACGCCGCCGTCGGCTTCTACGACATTGTCACCAGCAAGCAGGGCTACGGCCTCTCGGTGAGGTCGGTCTCCCTCTCCACCTGCGGCATCGTCCCCGCCATCTACCGGCTGGCGGAGCTCAAAAAGCAGCTCACCCTCTCGGTGTCGCTGCACGCGCCCAACAACCGGAAGCGTGATGAGATAATGCCGGTAAACCGTATATATCCTATCGAGCAGCTAATGGACGCCTGCCGGCACTACGCCAAGGCCACTGGCCGGCGCATATCCTACGAATACGCCGTCATACACGGCAGCAACGACACCCCCGAGGACGCCCGGGAGCTCAGCTCCCTTTTAAAGGGCACCCTCGCCCATGTAAACCTCATTCCGGTGAACCCGGCGGTGCGCAGCGACTTCACCGCCACCCGCGCGGACGCCGAAGCCTTCCGGCAGAAGCTGCTGTCGCTGGGCGTCAACGCCACCGTTCGCCGTACCCTCGGCGCCGACATCAGCGCCGCCTGCGGCCAGCTGCGCCGCGACAACATCGACCTGTCCACCAAGGAGGATTAGGGCCCTTGAAGATTACAGCTCACACCGATATGGGCTGCCGCCACACTGTAAACGAGGACTGCTATGTAGCCGGCCGCCTGCAGGACGGCACCTGCTGGGCGGTGCTCTGCGACGGCATGGGCGGCGTGTCCGCCGGCCGGGAGGCCGGGAGATTTGTGGCGGGGTATCTGGCGGCCGCCATGGAGGAGTTCTACCTCTCGCGGGGGGATGAGTCCACAGAGGACTTCATGCTCCGCATGGCCGGCTCCTGCAACGCCCAGCTCTGCCGAATAAGCCGGGACGACACCGGCCGCATCACCATGGGCACCACTCTGGTGTTTGCGGTGGTAAACTCCGGCCGCGCGTCGGTGCTGCACTCCGGCGACAGCCGGGCCTACATCATCTCCTGCGGCGCCATAACCCAGCTCACCACCGACCACTCCATGGTCCAGGAGCTGGTGGACAGCGGCAAAATCGCCCCCGAGGACGCAAAGCGCCACCCCAACCGCAACATAATCACCAGCGCCATAGGGGTGGAGGCGGACCCCAAAATAGACCTGGACAGCTTCTGCATGCGCAAGGGGGACAGCCTGCTTATCTGTTCCGACGGGCTTTCCAATACATTAACAGACCAAGAGCTGTTAAAAATAAAAACCGAGAGCAGCTTCTTTGACTCCGCACGGCTCATGGTGGAGCTGGCGGTGGAGCGCAGGGTCATGGACAATGTCACTGCGGTAATCTTTGAAGCTTGACATCTGGAGGATTGAAGAAGAATGGATAAATACCTGGGCAAGCGGCTGGACGGCCGGTATGAGATACAGGAGCTCATCGGCAGCGGCGGCATGGCGAATGTCTACAAGGCCCTCGACCACCTCAATGGCAACACCGTTGCCGTCAAGATCCTCAAGGAGGAGTTTCTTGGCAATGAGGACCTGGTCCGCCGGTTCAAAAACGAGTCCAAGGCCATAGGCCTGCTCTCCCACCCCAACATTGTAAAGGTGTACGATGTCAACTTCTCCGACGCGGTGCAGTACATCGCCATGGAGTACATCGACGGCATCACCCTCAAGGACTACATCAGCCGCCAGCACCAGCTGGGCTGGAAGGACACGGTGTACTTCACCGTCCAGATCCTAAAGGCGCTGCAGCACGCCCACGACCACGGCATAATCCACCGGGACATAAAGCCCCAGAACATCATGATAACCCCCGACGGCGGGGTGAAGGTGATGGACTTCGGCATCGCCCGCTTCTCCCGCAGCGAAGCGCGCACCATAACCGACAAGGCCATTGGCTCGGTGCACTACATCAGCCCCGAGCAGGCGAAGGGGGACGCCATTGCCCCCACCGCCGACATCTACAGCCTTGGCGTCATGATGTACGAGATGCTCACCGGCTGCCTGCCCTTCGACTCGGACAGCCCCGTCTCGGTGGCCATAAAGCAGATTTCCGACACCCCCACCAGCCTTCGGGAGATCGACGACACCATCCCCGAGGCGCTGGAGGAGATTGTGCTCAAGGCCATGGCCAAGGACCCGGAGCGCCGCTACCAGTCCGCCGCCCAGATGCTGCGGGATATAGACGAGTTCAAGCGCAACCCCAGCATCCGCTTTGAGTACAAGTACTTTTCCGACGACACCCCCACAAGGGTCATGGACGTGACCGCCGCGGCGGCCTCCTCGGTCCAGCAGACCCAGCCCAAGGCCCAGACTCCGGCCCAGAAAGCAGCGCAGCCAGTGAAGAAAAAACAGCCTACAGCAAAAAAGAAGAAGCAAAGAGGGGTGTTCGGCCTCGCCGTGCCGGTGATGCTGGGCGTCACCCTCGCCTGCGTGGTGGGCTCCCTCATACTGGTGTTCATGATCTTCAACATGGGGGAGAACTCCATCTTCTCCAGCAAGGTGGACGTGGAGCTGCCCAACTTTGTGGGCCAGACCCTGGAGAGCATCCAGAGCAACCCCGACTACAGCAAGTTCAAGTTCAATATAGAGGAGGACTACAACTCCACCTACAACAGCGGCGTGGTCTACGCCCAGAGCCCCAACCCGCCCAAGACCATAAAGGAGGACGGAGAGGTAACGCTCTACGTGAGCCTGGGCGTTGAGATACTCACCATTCCAAACCTCATCGGCTACACCAACGGCGAGGCGGTGTCCACCCTGCAGGACATGGGCCTTGTGGTGATGATAGAGACCATGTCGGACAGCGACTATGAGGACAACTCGGTGCTGGCCATCTCCCCGGAGGTGGGCTCCCAGGTCAAGAGCGGCTCCCCGGTCACTGTAACCATCAACTCCCTCACCAACACCACCAACGTAAAGGTGCCCAACCTAGTGGGCGACACCCTGCAGGACGCCAAAGCCCGGCTCAACTCCTACGGCCTTGTGCTGGGCGAGGTCACCCGTGTGGACAGCAGCGAGCCCAAGGACACCGTCCTCTCCCAGACCGTCTCCTACGGCGCCATAGTGCCCCAGAACACCAGGGTCGGGGTCACCGTGAGCAACGGCCCACAGGACAAGGAGCTCTCCATCAACGTGGTGATGCCCTACTCGGTGGACGGCAACACCGGCTACTCCGCCGAGGCCAAGATAGGCGGCACCTCCTTCGGCACCTTCACCGGCAACGGCAAGGACCTCTCCTGGACCTTCACGGCAAGAGGCCAGGGCCAGCAGACCCTCACCATAACCGCTGGCTCCACCACCATCTACACCATCCAGATAAACTTTGACGGTCCCTCCATCACCGCCACCGACAAGAGCACCGCTGGCAACATCGCCTGGACCACCCACTCCCACAGCTTCGGCAACTACAAGGACAACGGCGACGGCACCCATACCGGCAGCTGCATCTGCGGAGCTACTGACACCGGCAACCATGTGGACGCAAACAGCGATGATAAGTGTGATGTCTGCGGTGCCAACACCCACACCCACAGCTTTACCGCCGGTTATAAGGACAACGGCGACGGTACCCATTCCGCCGTCTGCTCCTGTGGCGCGGTGGATGGCACCAAGACGCCGCACTCCGACGGTAACGCCGATGGAAAGTGCGACGCCTGCGGCGCCGCCATAGGCGGTTAGGTGCCGGCTCGATGGGTGAACTGAGGCCGGCCCCCAGCGGAGCGGACAAGATAATTCTGAAAGGCATCGGGGGTTTCTACTATGTGGAGACCCCCGACGGGGTGTTGGAGTGCCGGGCAAAGGGCATCTTCCGCCGCATGGGGGTGACCCCTCTCGCGGGGGATCTGGTGGAGCTGGAAGAGTCCCACGGGGACCATGTGATAAGCGAAATCTACCGCCGCATCAACAGCCTGAAACGGCCTCCTGTGGCCAATGTGAGCAGCCTTTTTCTGGTGGTCTCCGCCGCGGACCCTGCCCCCAACCGCCAGGTGGTGGACAGGATGACCGCCGTGGCGGCGGCCTGCGGCATAGACCCTGTGCTGCTGCTCACCAAGACCGACCTCGCCCCGGCGGATGAGTTCGCCCGGGACTACCGCTTGGCGGGCTACAGGGTGATAGACCTCGGCGCAGAGGGCTCCGGCCCGGTGCTGGAGCTGATGCAGGGGGGCATATCGGTCTTTGAGGGCAACACCGGGGTGGGCAAGAGCACCTTTATAAACAGCATCTGCCCCGGCCTCCAGCTCAAAACCGGCGAAATCAGCCGCAAGCTGGGCCGCGGCCGCCACACCACCCGGGCGGTGGAGCTCTACCCCTTTGAGGGCGGGTACATCGCCGACACCCCTGGTTTCTCCTCCCTCGAGGAGGACAGGGCGTACTCATTCCAGCCGAAGGAGCTGGAGAACTGTTTCCCGGAGTTCCGGCCCTATCTCGGCTCCTGTTTCTTCTCCGGCTGTTCCCACCGGGTGGAGAAGGGCTGCGCAGTGCTGGAGGCGCTGCGGGAGGGCAGGATTGTCCCCTCCCGCCACAGGAGCTACTGTGAGATGTACGAGCAGGCCCGGCAGAGCGCCGGGAACTACAAATAGCCCGCCCCAAATAGCGGCAAATGCGTAACACCCGCCCTTTATCCCGATATAATGTCTCAGAGGATAAAAAGGGCGGGTGATTCATATGCGCTGGAGGCAGGCGCTGCCGTTGGCTGCGGCAGCCTTTGGGGTGGGGGCGCTGCTGGCGTCCCTCTCCCCGGGGGGATTCACCCTAGCAGTGGTCACCCTGGTGCTGGTGCTCGCCCTTATCCGCGAAATCAAATTCTGAAAGGCGGAGCATCATGCAGATAATTGTGGTAAAAAGCCCGAAACTCCTCAGCGGCCTGCTGAGGGCCATCTTCAAGATAAAGAGACAGCAGAACGTCTGACCAAGCGGCCCGCCTCCACGGCGGGCCGCTTTTTGCGTAGAATAGAGCGGCGGCGGAGCGAATATGTTATACCAGAAAGTTTTTGGAGGAAATCTAATGCGGATAAATGTGCAGACCGAGACCCTCACCGAGGCGAGGATTCTCTGCGCCGCCGCCACCGAGCTGCCGGTGGAGGGTGACTTCACCATCCCCGACTACCGCCCGGAGGTGCTCCGGATCCTCAAAGCCCATGGGGAGCCGGTGATAATGCAGCGCATGGCCTCCGGCCAGAAGCTGGTGATCGAGGGCTATGTAAAACTCAGCGTACTCTATACATCCACCGAGGGGGAAAGGCTCTGCTCCATGTTGCAGAAGCTGCCCTTCTCCAAGCAGATAGACCTCAAGGCCCCGGCGTCCGAGCCCTGCAGGGTGATGGTGAGCGCCGGCATGGCCTACCTCAACTGCCGGGCGGTCAACAGCCGGCGCCTTGATGTGCGCGGGGCGGTGACGCTCTGCGCCCAGGCGGTGGACGGGGCGGACGCCGCCGTCGCCGCCGACATCTCCGGCGAGGGGGCCCAGCAGCGCACCGGGGATGTGGCGTTCCTCATCCCCCAGAGCCTTGCCGAAAAGCACTTTACCCTGGAGGAGACGCTGGAAACCCTCCACCCCGTCACCGGGGAGGGCGACCTTCTCCGCTGCGACAGGGCCCTTACCATCAGCTCGGCCGAGTGCTCCGACGGGGACATAATCGTCTCCGGTACCGCCGACCTCACCCTCGTCACGGTGGATGCGTCCGGACAGCTGCACTCCGCCGACTACCACATACCCTTCCGGCAGCTGCTGGAGGCAGAGGCGGCCGAGGGCAGGTTTTCGGTGAGCGGCTCGGTGGTGTCCACTACCTTCGAGGGCGACGGCTCCGAGGACAACACCCTGGACGTGGCGGTGGGCTGTGAGCTCTCCGCCCTCATCTGCGGCGACGGGGACGCCGCGGTGGTTTACGACGCCTTCTCCACCCGCTATGAGACCGAGATATCCACCGGCCAGTTCACCCTTCTTGAGGGGCTGCGGCAGCTGGACGCGCCCTTTGAGCTGGCTGTCATGCTGGGCGGACCCATGGACGCCGCCGCCGAGGTGGTGGACAGCTTCGCCTGCCTCTCTCCGGTGAAGGTGGCCGAGGGCGCCGCCACCGTGAGCGGCACCGCCTGCTGCGCCATACGAGATCAGGAGGGCACGAGGCTCATCGAGTCCCCCTTTGAGCTGCAGGTCCCGGCGGACATCCCCGGGGAATTTCTGGCGGAGCTCCAGTCGCCCCTCGACTCCATCGAGGCGGTGCCCACCCGCGAGGGCATAGAGCTGAGAGCCAGAGGCCGGGTCTGCGGCGAACTGCTCTGCCTCAGGCGGGTGGCGCTGGTGACCGGCGTCAAGCTGCTGGAGGACAGCCCAAAGAAAAAGCCGCCCTACTCTCTGGTGGTGGCCTTCGAGGGAGCAGGGGAGGACCTCTGGAGCCTTGCCAAGCGCTACAACACCTCTCCCGAGGCCATAGCCGCGGAGAACGAACAGCAGGCTGAGAACGGCGGGCGTGGACCGCTGCTGGTGCCTATATCGGATTAGGAGGACAAGGGAATGAACCAGACAAGCGCCTACTACAGCATCGCCCGCAGGACCGGCGGGGATGTGTATATAGGGGTGGTGGGCCCGGTTAGGACCGGCAAGTCCACCTTTATAAAGAAATTCATGGACACACTGGTGCTGCCCAACATGGAGCAGGGCCCCCGCAGGGAGCGGGCCAACGACGAACTCCCACAGTCCTCCGCGGGCAAGACCATCATGACCACCGAGCCGAAGTTCATACCCGAGGAGGCGGCGGTGGTGACCTTCGAGGACAACACCACCCTGCGCCTTCGGCTCATCGACTGCGTGGGCTACATGGTCCCCGGCGCTCTCGGCCACCTGGAAGGGGACGGCCCCCGCATGGTGGCCTCCCCTTGGTACGACCAGCCGGTGCCCTTTGACGTGGCCGCCGAGACCGGCACCCGCAAGGTGATAAACGAGCACTCCACCGTGGGAATCGTGGTCACCACCGACGGCAGCATAACCGGCATACCGAGGGCGGGCTACGAACCCGCCGAAGCCCGGGTGGTGGAGGAGCTCAAGGCCATAGGCAAGCCATTCCTGGTGCTGCTCAACTGCCTCGACCCCTCATCCGGGGCGGCGGCGGAGCTCGCGGGGGAGCTTGCGGCGAGGTACGGCGTGCCGGTGCTGCCGGTAAACTGCCTGGAGCTGGACGAGCAGGGCATCTCCACCATACTGCGCACCCTCACCGCCCAGTTCCCAATAGCCGAAATGCAGATAACCATGCCCGGCTGGATAACCACCCTGCCGGGAGGCCACTGGCTCAAGACTGCGCTCTACGGCGCCGTCTCGGACTGCGCCGCCGGCATAGGCCGCATGAGCGACGTGGAGCCCGCCATGACGGCTCTGGCCGGGTGCGAGTACCTCTCCGGCGCCGCCATGACCTCCGCCGACCTGGGGGAGGGGATAGCCCGGGTGCAGCTGGAGCTGCTGCCGGAGCTGTTCTACCGGGTGCTGGGGGAGACCACCGGCATCGAGATAACCGACGAGTCCAGCCTCATGCCCTGTATCTCCGAGCTCGCCGAGATAAAGAAAAAGTACCTCAAATTCAAGGACGCCCTGGAGCAGGTCACCGCCACCGGCTACGGCGTGGTGATGCCCAGCATTGACGAGCTGCGGCTGGAGGAGCCGGAGATTGTCCGCCAGGGCGGCAAGTACGGGGTAAAGCTCCGGGCCTCCGCCCCCTCCATCCACATGATAGCCGCCAACATCACCACCGAGGTAAACCCCCTGGTGGGCAGCGAAAAGCAGTCGGAGGAGCTGGTGGTCTACCTGCTCAAGGAGTTTGAGGAAGACCCCATAAAGATTTGGCAGAGCAACATCTTTGGAAAGTCGCTGAACGAGCTGGTGAACGAGGGGCTGCAGAACAAGCTCTACCGCATGCCGGTGGAGGCCAGGGCAAAGCTGCAGGAGACCCTCGAGAGAATAATAAACGACGGCTGCAGCGGGCTCATCTGCCTCATACTCTAAAAAAGACAATAAAGAAGCGGGCTTGCGCCCGCGTTTTTGTTAAATTTGTTTGCCAAAGGCGGGGATATGTGCTATCTTAAAGCTAAGACAGCTGGAAAGGAGCACCCTCCTCAGGAGGCCCTCAAAATGGCATATAAAGACATAATCACCGTTGCTGCGGTGAACTTCCGCCCCTTCTGGGGCCGCAAACAGCGCAACCTTGAGAGGATAATCGGCTACATCGAGGCCGCCGCAAAACGCGGCTGCGACCTTGTGGTGCTGCCCGAGACCGCCCTCACCGGATACGAGAACCAGAAGGATGTCCCCCTTGCGGACAAGATGCAGGTCCGGGACGCGGAGCTGGTCCCCGGCCCCGCCACCGACGCTGTCGCTGCCGTCACCAGGCGCCTCGGCATCTACGCCGCCTTCGGCATGGTGGAGCGGGACCCCGAGGAGTACACCAAGGTGTACAACGTGGCGGTTATCTGTGGGCCCGAGGGCTTTGTCGGCTGCTACCGCAAGATCCACCCCGCCAACGACGAGTCGCTCTGGTGTGCAAAGGGGGATGAGCCTCTCTCCTTCGAGACCCCCTGGGGCCCCATGGGGGTGGGCATCTGCTACGACACCTACTCCTTCCCGGAGCTCATGCGCTACTACGGAGCCCTCGGCGCCCGGCTCTACATCAACTGCACCGCCCTCTCCGGCGCCATTAGCGACACCTTCGACTGGAAGACCTGCTACTACGACAGCATGGTCCACCAGGTGGTGGCCAACGACATGTTCATCGTCAGCTCCAACATGGTGGGCTGCGACATTCAGGACGAGCAGTTCGCCAACCTCTACGGCGACCCCACGGTGGAAAAGCCCGCCTTCTTCGCCGGGGCTTCCGCCATCCTCGGCCCCGCCTTCGGGGAAAAGGTGCACCTCTACGCCGGCGGGGTGGACTGCCGGGAGAGCGAGATGGTAATGGCAACGTTGGACCTCTCCACCGCCTCCCGCATGATCTTCAACATAAACCCCTACAGCGGCTCCCCCGACTTTAGACCCAAGATCTACAAAAAGCTGGCCGAAAAACTGCTGGAAGACCCCTACTGGCAGAAATACGAATAAAAAATAAATTTTTGGAGGAAATTATGAGCAAGGTAATCACCCAGATCTACGGAATTGGCGGCCTCAAGGACGCGCTCATGTGCTGCGAGCTGGGGGCCGACCATGTCGGCATCGCCTTTGGCGAGGTTAAGCACCTGGGCCCCGGCCAGAAGAACTGCGCCCAGGCCAAGGCCATCTTTGACGCCATGCCCGAGGGTGTTGTAAAGGTCGGCCTCACCATCGCCTCCGACGTGGACGAGATCATCAACGACCTCAAGCTCTGCTGCCCCGACGTCTACCACCTCTCCGGCGACATCCGGGACATCAGCCCCGAGGGCGTGCAGCGCATCCGCGACGCCTTCCCCGGCCTCAAGATAATGCAGGCCCTGCCGGTCATCGCCGGCGTGCCCCTTGAGGAGCAGGACGTGCTGGAGCTTGTAAAGCAGTATGAGAGCACCACCGACTTCTTCCTCATCGACACCAAGGACCTCTCCAGCGAAATAGGCATCGGCGCCACCGGAGCCACCCACGACTGGAACATCGACCGCGCCATCATCGAGTCCACCAAGGTCCCTTGCATCATCGCCGGCGGCCTTGACGAGAACAACGTGGTGCAGGCCATCCTCACCTCCAGGCCCTACGGCGTGGACAGCTGCACCCGCACCTCCCTGCCCAAGGACCAGCGCGATGAGAACGGCAACGGCAAGGACCCCGTAAAGGTCAAGGCCTTCATCGACGCCGCCAAGAGTGTTGACCTTTAAAAACCAATTTCCCTTCACCAGCGCCGCTGCAGCAGCCCTGGTGAAGGTTGCTTGAGGCTATAGGAAAGGATATAGAAAATGCAGATTAAAAGAATAGTTTCCCTGTTATTAGCGGCGGCGCTACTGCTGTCACTGCTTCCTGCAGCCTTCGCTTTTGAGTATGTGGACTGGACCAGCTCCGATTCTCTGCCCACCAGCGGAGCCTACAAGCTCACCTGCAACGTAACCGTTACCTCCCAGGTCAATCTGAGCGGGGACCTTGCCCTCGACCTCAACGGACATACCGTCACCTTCGAGAACAACGCC
>CALXAK010000062.1 GCA_944386255.1 uncultured Clostridia bacterium | reverse complement strand
CGCTTACCCCCCGCCTGGGCAGAGAAAAGCGCCGCCGCACACTATGTGTGCGGCGGCCTGCCTTTAAAAGCCGGCTGCGGTTTAATAGTCGTTGCCCCAGGGGTAGGTGTGGGTGTGCTGGGTGTTGGCGCTGTCCGAGCGGTTGTCCACCACGCCGCGGTAGTCCTCCACCAGCGCGGAGGCGGGACCGTAGACGTCGGTGTAGGGGTCGGACGTATTTTTCGCAAATGCCCGGCGGCTGTGCTCCTCGGCAGTGCTGCCGGTGGCGCCGCTTCGGGCCGCAAAGGAACAGCAGTGGGTGCCGCCGGAGGCGCAGCCCACCGAGATGCAGTCAAGAGAGCAGTAGCCGTCCCCCTGGCAGAGGTGGCGGCAGCTGTCCACGTCGCAGCGTATGGAATGGTTGGGTCTTTTAGACATGGGAGTACCTCCTTTAGTTGGTACCCCTATCGTTCCCCCAAAGCCGACATTTTATGCGCCACGGGCGGCCTATTCGTTTACCTTAAAGTGGTGCTCCACCAGATACCGGCGGGTCCCCTTGCCCTGGCGCTGCATCAGCGCCATCAGCGCCACGCAGAGCGCCAGCACCACCGACATAGCCACCAGCATAGAGTACAGCGAGCGCATGTAACCATCCTCCTTTGGTTGGTATAGTGTAGTTGGCCCCGTCAATAGGATATGGCGGTAAACTCCCGCAGGTTCTCCCGGCAGAAGATGTCCGGGGACGCCACCGGGGCGATGGCGCCAAAGTGCCCGCCGGGCCCGTTCTGAAACTTGTAGGCCGCTATGAGCAGCCGGTCCCCCGGCCGGGGCAGCTCCCGGCCGAAGGCGCCCGCCAGCAGCTCCCGGGAGAGGTAGAACCTCACCCCCCAGTACCAGCCCTGCTCGTCCGCCCCGGCGTAGGTGGAGGCGGGCAGCGGCCGCAGGGGCAGGCCGTCGGGGGAGTAGAGCCCCCCGTCGCCAAGGCTGTTAAACACCGCAAACACCGGCGCCCGCCCTTTGCCGGGGGCAAGGTCCACCGCCGCCGCCGCAGAGCTGTCCAGCAGGGGGTCGCCGCTGCCGCCAAGGTAGGGCTCCCGCTCAAAGCACATGAGGTCCAGCATCAGCCCCAGACCCTCCACCGCCGCCGCCCGCAGGTAGCAGAGCGGCCCGGTGCCGAATGGGGACAGGGGGTATTCGGTGGTCTTTACCACCGGTATCACCCCCAGCTCGGGCAGTTTTTTGCAGCAGGGCAGGTAGAACATCTTGGCTTAGAGGTTGCTCCTTACTTGATATCAGTTTAAATTATACCATTGCCGCGGTTCTCTGGCAAATGGCATCCTGTAAAATTATCCCCGCCACCGCCGCCTTTGATACCTGCGGCGGAAAATCCTTGCTTTTGGGCTGCCGCGGGGTTATAATATAAAGGCTGCAGCGCCGCCCAAACCTGGGCGGGCGGCAGAACCTGCGCTCATAGCTCAGTAGGATAGAGCGACCGCCTCCTAAGCGGTAGGTCGGGGGTTCGAATCCCTTTGAGCGCGCCAAGGCCGGGGCAAACAGAGTTTGCCCCGGCCCTTTTTGCGCCCTTTTTGCGGCGGCTTTTGGGAGGGGTTGGACGGGAGTTTCCGCGCAGAGAATAGCCGCCGCACCTTTTGGTGCGGCGGCTGCTGCTTCTGCCGTGCGCTGCGGGGATTAGTCTATGTGGGGGTACTGGGGCAGGAAGAACTCCCCAACACGCCAGCCTGAGTCGGTGAGCTCAAAGACGATGCTGTTTGTCTCGGTCCTGTCCTGGGACTGGTCTCGCCCCTCCAGGGAGGAGTTGGGGATGGTCTCGTTGTAGACTGCAAGGCAGTTCACCACCACCCGGTCGGCGGAGCTCTCCGCCAGCTCAAAGGAGTGGCCCACATAGAATATATTGCTGCCCATGCCCCCGTCGGTGCAGTAGAGCCCGCCGTTCTCCCCCTCGGCAATGGTGTCAAGGGTGAGGAAACTCTCCGCGAGCTCCGGGGTAAAGGTGGCCCTCACCGCCGTCTCATAGGCGGCAAAGTCGGCAAAGTTCCCGTCCCGGTAGAGGTTGATGTAGATTTCGCCGTAGGGCATGCTGATGCTGTCGGAGTAGATGAGGGAGTCGTTCAGCCCGGACACCTTGTACACGGTGTAGAACCAGTAGGCCGCCCGGTAGAGCTCCTGCAGGTCGGGGTCCAGCATCTCCGGCAGCTGCAGGTTGCTCTGCACCCACTGCATGCTCTGGGAGTCGGCGGGCAGCAGCGCCATGGCGTTTGCCCCGTCCTCCGCGAACACCGGCTCCTGCGGCTGTTCCTGCTCCTGCTGTTCCTGCTCCTGCTGCTGGGAGCCGTCCTCCGGCTGTTGGGGCTGCGCCGTGGAGCACCCCGCCATGGCCGACACCACCAGCAGCAGCGCCAGCACGAGGGCGATGAGCTTCTTCATTTTTAATTACCTCTTTTCTGCAGCGGCTGTTAGCGCCACCGCCAAGGTAGATTATAGCCAGGTGTCCCCCTTCGGTCAATCCTCCGGCAGGATCATCTCGATGCCGGCCGCCAGCGTGTCGGAGTCAATGGCGCCGGTGGCCTTTGCCACCGCAAAGCCCTCCCGGTCGATAAAGTAGGTGGTGGGCAGGGCGTAGGCCCCGTAGGCCGAGGCGGCGGAAAGGCTGGTGTCGTAGTAGACCGGGAAGCTGTAGCCCTGCCGGGCTATGAATCCGCCGGCACTCTCCTGCGTCTCCCTGGAGCCGTCGGTCACGTTTATCATGAGAAACTGCACCTGGTCCCCGAGCTGGAGATACACCTCTTCAAACTCCGGCATCTCGCTCTGGCAGGGTCCGCACCAGCTGGCCCAGAAGTTGAGCACCACCGGTTTCCCCTCAAAGTCGCTGAGCTGCACCGGTTCGCCCCCGGCGCTGTAGACGGTGAAGTCCGGCGCCGGGACGCTCTGTGCCTGCTGTTCCTGCTGCTCTTGTTCAGAGGCGAGCTGCTGCGGGTCCACAATCCCGGTCAGCTGCCGGTAGAGAAGGTAGGCTCCCCCCAGCAGCAGCGCCATCAGCAGCAGCAGCGCTATAAAATTCTTTCTGCTGTTCATCCGTCACCTCACACCGCAAGCCCTGAGAGCCTGCCCAGCAGCCCGGTGGCCATGGCCACCCCCAGCAGCACCAGCAGCCACCCGCAGACCGCGTTTATCACCCGGTAGTTGTTTTTTATAAACCCGAAGGCCGCCCGCAGCCGGTCCATCAGCAGGGCGCTCATCAAAAAGGGTATGCCGAGACCCAGGGAGTAGCAGAGCAGCATAACCACTCCCTCCATCGCATGCCCGCGGCTGGAGGCAAGCATCAGCGCCGAGCCCAGGAACGCCCCCACGCAGGGGGTCCAGCCCACCGAGAACACCACCCCGAAAAGCGCCGAGGAGAAGAACCCCATCTCCCCCCGCACCGCCCGGCCGGAGCCCTTGAAGATGCCCAGCGGCAGAATCCCCAGCATCCCCAGCCCGAACAGCACCACCACCAGCCCGGTCACCAGGTTCAGCCCAGTCCTGTAGCGGGCCAGCAGCCCGCCAAGGCTCCCAGCCAGCGCTCCCATGGCCACAAACACCGCGCTGAACCCCGCCACAAAGCCCAGGGAGTTCTTTACGGTCCTGCCGGTGCCGCGCTCCCCGCCGCCGGCAAAGTAGGACAGGTACACCGGCAGCATGGGCAGCAGGCAGGGGGAGATGAAGGTGACCATCCCCTCGAGAAAGGCTATCGCGTACTGCATTCCCCGTCCTCCTCCTTCCGGTCCCTGGCAAAGCCCTCACCGAGCAGAAACCCTATGGCCGCAAGGTAGAGCGCACTGGCAACAGGGCTGGAGCTTATGGCGCAGCTCCCGCCGGGGCAGCCCGCCAGCAGGTGGTAGACAACCCCCGCCACGGCGCCAAGGCCGGTGGAGATCAGTCTGCGCCGGCATGTTTTTCCGCAGCTCATGTTATAATTCTCCTTTTGTTTGGCAGAGCCTCTTTTCTGCAATTATACCGCAGCCCCGCCGCGGTTTCAGTGATAATCTCACCCTTTGATTGACAAGCGGCCCGCTTCGCCGCTACTATGGTCATATAATAACAAAGGAGCCGGCATTATGGAACTTGCTGATTGCCTACCCGTACTGGTCAGCCTGCCGCCGCAGCAGAGGGAAAACCTGGAGCGGGCGGCGGTGGCCCGCAGCGCCCGCCGGGGGCAGCTGGTCCACGGCGGGGGCACCGGCTGCACCGGCCTTCTGGCGGTGAGCAGCGGCAGGCTGCGGGCGTTTGTGCTCTCCCGGGAGGGCCGGGAGGTCACCCTCTACCGCCTGCTCCCCGGGGAGGTCTGCCTCTTCTCCGCCTCCTGCGCGCTGCACTCGGTGGAGTTTGAGCTCACGGTGTCCGCGGAGCGGGACTCGGAGTTCTGGCTCATTCCGCCCGACGTCTTTTCGCGGGCGATGGAGAGCTCCGCCGCCTTTGCGGGCTACATAAACGGGGTGATGGCGGAGCGCTTCTCCTCGGTCATGTGGCTCATGGAGCAGGTCATCTGGCAGAGCATGGACCGGCGGCTGGCCGGCTTCCTGCTGGAGGAGAGCGCCATAGAGGGCGGGACAGAGCTTGCCATCACCCACGAGGCCATCGCCAACCACCTGGGCACCCACCGGGAGGTGGTCACCAGAATGCTGAACTACCTTCGAGGGGAGGGCCTGGTGGAGCTGGGCCGGGGCCGGGTGAGCCTTCGGGACGCCCGGGGTCTCGAGCGGCTGAGGGACAGCTGAGCCGCCTCCCCGGTTAAAAAAGGCGGTTTTGTGGTATAATTTAATATAATCGCGCAGAAAACAGCGGCTGCACCCCGAGCTCGGGGTGCAGCCGCGTTGCTGCCCTAAAAAGCAAAATGAGAGAGAATTGGATGAACAAGGTGAAGAGGATATGTTGCCTGCTGCTGGCGGTCTGCCTGGTGTGCGGGGCGGCCGCCTGCGGCAGGAATGAGCCGGAACCCGACCCCGCAGCCTGACAGAACGCCCGCCCTAATCTCTGGGGCGGGCGTTTTTTCTAATCCTTCAGCTCCATGCCGCAGGGCGCCGCCCTCTCGGCGAGGGCCCTGTCCTCCCAGTAGGCCCGGTAGAGCCGCATGCCACCCGAGAGGTTGTAGGCGGCGTAGCCCCGGCCCTCCAGTATCCTGAGGCCGATGTAGCTGCGAAGGCCGCTCTCGCAGACGAGGTAGACGGGCCTGTCCGCCGGAAGCTCCGACAGGTGGTCCCGCAGCTGGTCCAGCGGGATGTTCCGGAACCCCTCGATGTGGCCGCTCTGGTACTCCTCCGGGGTGCGCAGGTCCAGCAGCAGGGCGCTGCCGTCCCGGGGCAGCTCCGGCCCCTGCTGCACATACCACTGGCGCAGAAGGCCGCGGGCAATGTTGTCCACCATGAACCCCGCCATGTTCACCGGGTCCTTGGCGGAGGAGAAGGGGGGAGCGTAGGCGAGGTCCAGCTCCTTGAGCTCCCGGGCGTCCATGCCCGCCAGAATGGCGGTGGCCAGCAGGTCGATGCGCTTGTCCACCCCCTCCCGGCCCACTATCTGCGCCCCCAGCAGCCGGTAGCTGCCCCACTCAAACACCACCTTCATGGTCATGAGCCTGCCGCCGGGGTAGTAGCCGGCGTGGTTCATGGGGGAGAGCACCACCGAGTCCGCCTCCAGCCCCGCCGCCAGGGCGTCCCTCTGGCTGAGGCCGGTGGAGGCGGCGGTGAGCTCAAACACCTTGAGCACGCTGCTGCCGAGGCTCCCCCTGTAGCGGCTTTCGATGCCGCAGATGTTGTCCGCCGCTATCCTGCCCTGCCGGTTGGCGGGGCCCGCAAGGGAGATGAGGGCGGGCCTGCCGGACACAATATGCCTCACCTGCACCGCGTCCCCGGCGGCGTAGATGTCCGGGTCGGAGGTCTGCATGTGCTCGTTCACCACAATGCTGCCCTTTATCCCGGTCTCAAGGCCCGCTGCAACGGCGAGGGCGCTGTCGGGGGAGACCCCAATGGCCATAACCGCCATATCCGCCCTAAGGCTGCCGCCCCCCTCCAGCAGCAGCTCAATGCCGCCCTCCAGCGGCTCAAAGCCCGCCGCCGCCCGGCCCAGCACCAGCTGCACCCCCTGGCGGCGCAGCTCCGCGTGTATGAACGCCGCCATCTCCGGGTCAAAGGGGGCCATGAGCTGTGGCAGCTGCTGCACAATGCTCACCTGCATCCCCAGCCGGCGCAGGTTCTCCGCCAGCTCCACGCTTATGAACCCGCCCCCCGCCAGCAGGGCGCTGCGGGGCTTGTGCCTCTCGATAAACTCCTTTATTTTGAGGGTGTCCTCCACCGTGCGCAGGGTGAACAGCCTCTCGCTCTCGAGCCCCGGCAGCGGCGGGCGCACCGGCCGGGCGCCGGGGGCCAGCACCAGCTTGTCGTAGCTCTCGAGGAACACCTCCCCGGTCTCAAGGTTCTCCACCTCCACCTGG
>CALXAK010000061.1 GCA_944386255.1 uncultured Clostridia bacterium | reverse complement strand
AGCAGCGACACCGGCACATAGTCCATGAGGGGCATGAGCCACTCGTAGCCCTCCGGAGCGGCGGGCAGCTCCACCACGGCCGCACCCTCGGGGAACTGCTCCTTCTTCCCGTTGGTGACCACCAGGGTGGGGCGGCCGATGCCCACGGCGGCAGAGATGGTCTCTATGACCCTCGAGGTGGTGGGCTGGTTCACGTCCACCATGAAGACGGTGCCTATCTTCTCGGGGTTCTTGCAGAAGAAGTCGATGTGGCACCAGTCCTCCGAGTCGTCGTAGTTGGAGAGCACTCCGGTGCACTCGTAGAACTTTTCGAGGCCGAAGATGGCGGAGTAGATCTCGGTGCCGTCGCCGATAAAGTCGAAGTGCTCAAAGTCCTTCCAGGTCTTTGCCAGCTGGAACATCTGCTCGTCCATCTGCTCCAGCACCGCCTCGTAGCTGTGGACATAGCCGGAGATGGCCTTTTTGAAGTCCTCCACGGCGGTGGGGGGCAGCACGCCGCGCACATGGCCCATGCGGCAGGCGATGGCGATGAGGCCCATGAGGGAGCCGAAGTAGTTTTTGAGTCCCGGGCTGTCCTTGGGTCCGAGGGGGGTCTCAAGGCTGAACACCCGCTTTGCGGCCTTGGCGGCGCGGCTGTCCGGCTTCTGGGTGAGCAGCAGGGAGAAGGCGCCTATCTCGTTGGCCTTCTTCATGGCCTCCACCACCCGGGCGGTGCCGCCGCCGGCGCTTATGCCGATGACCAGGGGGCTGTTGGGCTCGCCGATGCCGATGTCCTGCTTGCTGGTGAAGCGGGTGAACTGCATGGGGTCCATCACGGTGCAGCCAAAGCAGTCGCAGTATTTGTTGAGCACCGGCTGCATGGCCCCGCCGGCCACCCAGGAGTCGCCGCAGCCCACCACAAATAGCTTGCGCACGTCGAATATCTCCGCCATGCTCATGAGGCCCTGGAGCTTTTCGCCGTCAAAGCAGCTCTCCAGCTGCTGGTCCACGATCTTGGGAAGGGCCAAGACCTGCTCCCTTATGGGAGTGTTGTAATCCTGCTTGTTCAACTGAACTTCCTCCTGTACGGTTTTGTTGCCTCAACGGGGCCGCGCCGAAGGGGACCCGCCCCATTAATAACCAAATTAAATTATAAGCCGGGAGGCCGTCAATTTCAATAAAACCGCCGCCCGCCGGCGCAAAATTGTAGATAATCTACAAAACTCCGGCGGATTTTTGGGCACAAAAGCCCCCCGGGCCCGGGACCCGGGGGGGAGCTTTACCGGCGGCGGGCCGGGGCTACCGGCGGCACTCGCTGAGGTACTCGGCTATTCCGGCGCAGGCCTCCCGCAGCAGCTTTTCCTCCGGTAGGAACACAATGCGGAAGTGGCCGGGGTTGGGGTAGTGGAAGCCCTTGCCGTGGGTGATGAGGATGCGCTTTTTGCGCAGCAGGTCAAAGGCGAACTGCTCGTCGTCCTCAATGCGGTAGAGGCTGGTGTCCACCCCGGGGAAGATGTAGAAGGCGGCCTTCGGCTCCACAAAGCTGACGCCGGGGATGTTGGAGAGCTCCTCGCAGACCACCCGCCTGCGCTCGTAGATGCGCCCGCCGGGCAGAAGGTCGGGGTCGTGGTACTCCCCCTTCAGCGCCTCGGGGATTATCAGCTGGGCGGGGACGTTGGAGCAAAGGCGCATGGAGGAGAGCATGTTGAGGCCCTCGATGTAGCCCCTGGCCCTGCTCTTGTCGCCGCAGAGGCACATCCACCCCACCCGGAAGCCGGCGGCCCGGTGGGACTTGGAGAGGCCGGAGAGGCTCACCACAAAGAGGTCCGGGGCCACGGCGGCGAAGGGCACCTGCTCCTCCCCGTCCATGGTGAGGCGCTCGTAGATTTCGTCCGCAAAGACTATAAGCCCGTGGCGGCGGGCGATGTCCGCGATGCCCTCCAGCACCGGCTTCGGGTAGATAGCTCCGGTGGGGTTGTTGGGGTTTATGACCACTATGGCCTTGGTGCGGCTGGTTATCTTGCTCTCTATGTCGTAGAGGTCGGGGAACCACATGGCCTTTTCGTCGCAGACGTAGTGGCGCACGGTGCCCCCGGCCAGGGTGGCGGCGGCGGTCCAGAGGGGGTAGTCTGGGGAGGGCATGAGTATCTCGTCCCCCGCGTCCAGCAGACCCTGCATGGTCATGGTTATGAGCTCGCTCACCCCGTTGCCGGTGTAGATGTCGTTGACGGTGACCCCCTGCATACCCCGGCGGGCAACGTAGTCCGCAATCGCCTGCCGGGCTGAGAGCAGGCCCTTGGAGTCGGAGTAGCCGTCCGCCTTGGGCAGGCCCTCCGACATTATCTGCCTCAGCTTCTCCGGCACATGGAAGCCGAAGGTGGCGGGGTTGCCGATGTTGAGCTTGAGGATGCGCTCCCCCTGGGCCTCCATGCGCATGGCCTCGTCCAGCACAGGGCCCCGCACGTCGTAGGCCACGTTGTTGAGTTTTACCGATTTTGTAAAGCTGTTCATTGCTAACCTCCCCGCCGGCTCCACCGGCAAAATAAAAACGCCCCTCGAAACCTCCAAAGAGGTCTCTCAGGACGAAACCTTGTTCCGCGTTACCACCTGAATTCGGGCAGAAAGCCCGCAGCTCTGCCGGCACGAAAATGCCGCCCTGCTCTAACGGGCAGGACCCGGCGGCGGCTACTGCGCTCCCTGGCGCCATCGCTCCGCGGCTCCGAAACGGCTTCCCCGGCGGCTGGCAGCGGCTCGCACCAAACGCCGCCTCTCTTTGGCTCCCCCGGCCCGGGTACTACTTTTCTTCACAGCCTTTGAAAAATGTGATATTGGAGTGTATTTTAGCACCCGGCGGCGGCGATGTCAATAGGCTCCGGAGCTGCGTCTCTTGCACCGGGGGCCGGGGGTTTATATAATGGAGTTAAATAAATACTATGCTGGGGAGGGTTATTCTATGTTTGACGGCAAGAAGCTGGGCTTTGGGGCCATGAGGCTGCCGCTGCTGGACCCGGCCGACCCGGCGGGGGTGGACCTGCCGCTCACCTGCCGGATGGTGGACGAGTTCATAGACCGGGGCTTTACCTACTTTGACACCGCATGGATGTACTGCGGGGGCCGCAGCGAGGAGTTTATGGGCAAGGCGCTGGTGCAGCGGCACCGGCGGGAGAGCTACACCCTCGCCAGCAAGCTGCCCGGCTACATGATAGAGGTTCCGGAGGACCGGGACAGGATCTTCGCCACCCAGCTGCAGCGCACCGGGGCGGGATACTTCGACTACTACCTGCTGCACGACATTAACGCCGTAACCCTGCCAAACTTTGATAAACAGGGCTGCTGGGACTGGATAGCGAATAAGAGGGCCAAGGGGGAGATCCGCCACATGGGCTTCTCCTTCCACGACACCCCCGAAATGCTGGACCGGCTGCTCGCCCAGCACCCGGAGATGGAGTTTGTGCAGCTGCAGATAAACTACCTGGACTGGGAGAGCCTGGGGGTGCAGTCCCGGGCCTGCTACGAGGTGGCCCGGCGGCACGGCAAGCCCATCATAGTGATGGAGCCAATAAAGGGCGGCACCCTCGCAAACCTCCCGCCCGAAGCGGCGGCGCTGTTTGAGGGCAGAGACCCCTCCATGTCCCCCGCCTCCTGGGCCATACGCTTTGCAGCCAGCCTTCCGGGGGTGGAGATGGTGCTCAGCGGCATGAGCACCCTGGAGCAGCTGCTGGACAACACCGGCTACATGGCGGATTTTGTCCCCCTCACCGGGGAGGAGGCCGAGCTCTGCAAAAGGGCGGCGGAGATAATCAACAGCACCATCGCCATACCCTGCACCGGCTGTTCCTACTGCACCGTAAACTGCCCGAAGGACATAGCCATCCCCCAGTACTTCTCCCTCTACAACGCCGACCTGCAGGAGATAGACGGCAAGCCCTTCACCGCCCAGGAGAACTACTACGCCAACGTCTCGGCGGTGCACGGCCGCCCCGGCGACTGCATAAAGTGCGGCCGGTGCGAGAGCATGTGCCCCCAGCACCTCAAGATCCGTGAGCTGCTGCAGGAGGTGGCCCGCCACTTCGAGGGCTGAGCCTCCGGGAGGCCCCGCCGGGGCACAAAATGGAGGATTTTTGTATGAAGGCCTTTGGCCTGCTGCTATCTGGAGGGTTTGCGCTGCTGTTCGCGGCCCTCGCGGCGCTTCAGCTCCTGCACAAGGGGCCGCCGCTCAACAACAGCTACCTCTTCGCGGGGCCCCGGCAGCGCCGGGAGATGGACCTGCGCCCCCTCTACCGCCAGTCGGCGGCGGTGTTTTCCCTGCTGGCGCTGCTCTTCCTCTGCCTGCTGCTCTGGGTAACCACCGGGAGACCGGCGCTGATAGCGGCGGTCTGGCTGCTGGCGGGGGCGGCGGCGGTGTTCGCCGTCTGGAGCTCGGTGCGGGAGGTGCTGAAATAAAACCCACAGGGCAACGCCCCCGGCAAAAGCCGGGGGCGTTTTTCTGCGTCTAATTTTAGAGATAGCGGCACCAGCCCTCGCGGTAGAGCCGCTGCGCCAGACGCCGGGCCTCCTCCCGCATCCCGTCGCTCACAAGGGGTATGGGGCCCCGCTGCCGCAGCACATAGCTGGAGGAGATGTTGGCCATTATTCCGGTCATGGCCAGGTCCCCCCCGCTCTCCCAGAAGGCCGCCATTGCTGCGGCGGTGGAGCTGTTGCCGCAGCCGGTGACGTCCACCACCCGCTGGCCCTGTGGCAACGGCGCCGAGGGGGCGAAGCAGACCCTGCCGCCGGAGATGAGGTAGATGCCCCTCGCCCCCACCCGCAGCAGACAGAGCTCAAGGCCGAGGCCCCGCAGCTCCTCCAGCAGCTCCCCCTCCCCGGGGGCGCCGAAAAGGCTGCAGCCCTCGCTGAGGTTGAAGGAGGCCATCTCCACCCGGCGGCAGAGCTCCCGGGTGGCGGGGCCGAAGCCGGGGCCGGTGCTGGGGGGGTTGGGCTCCCACATGAGGGAGAACTCCCGCTCCGGCCAGAGCCGGAAGAAGCCCTCCCAGAACCGGTCGCAGCCGAGGGGCGGGCAGGAGATGTAGACCCCTCTGGTCTCCCCGCCCAGGAAGGGCTGTATGTCCTCCGCCAGCGGCCGCCAGAAGCTGTTGTCCTCCCCGGGGCCGCCCCGAAGGGAGTTGCCCTTTCGGTCGTAGCGCATCACCACCCGGGGTGTGCTGGGGGAGACCGGGAGCACCCCGGCGGTGGAGAGGCCGTTTTTCAGAAGATAGGCCCCGTAGCTCTGCATAAAGTCCTCCCCCGCCCGGGTGGCGAAGGCGATGTCCTTTGTCCAGAGCAGCATGCCGGAGAGGCCGTAGACCGGGGAGCCTCCCAGCTGCAGCGGGGAGGGCTCTCCCCCCTCCACCACCACCTGGTCCAGCAGGTTGAGGCCGGTGACTATGTACCTTGCCATCGCCGGAGCCCTCTTTTAGAGGTTCACCAGCACAAGGCCCAGCAGGGTCACCCCCGCCGAGACCAGCTGCCGCCGGGTGAGCTTCTCCCGGAAGATGAGGCGGCTGAGCACCGTTATGAGCACAAGGTTGCCCCCGGCCATGCAGGGGAACACCACCGCCGCCGGCAGGCTCTCGAGGCACCTGAGCTGGAAGAAACTGGTGGCCACGTTGGGAAGGCCCGCCGCCACCCCGGCCAGCGCCTCCCTTGGGGTTATGCGCAGCCTCTGGCCCTGGCTGCGGCAGCGGCCCAGCACATAGGCGAAGCAGAGTATGAGGGCGGTGGTGAAGATGCAGAGCACAAAGAGGCTCTGGTAGCTGCTGTCAAATGCGTAGACCACAAATGCGTTGCTGCCCACCTCGATGAGGCCGGACATGCAGAAGCAGACCCCCAGCATCCCCACGTTGCTAAGGCGGGAGTCGCCGGTGCCGGTGACGTTCATGATGATGGCGGCGGTAGCCAGCACTATCCCCGCCACCTGCATGGCGGTGGGCAGCTGGCCCCAGAGGACCAGCGCCGCCAGGATGGGGATTAGGAAGGCGCACTTTTCGAACATTATGGTTATCCCCACGCCGTTGGAGATATAGCTGCGGCGGGAGAAGGTGAGGTTGGCCAGGTAAAGGAAGCCGGAAACCGCCCCGAAGATAAGGGCGATGACGGCGGTGTTGGCGGGGCTCCTTTCGCTGAAGAGCGCCGCCAGGTTGGCCCGGGGCAGCTCACCGAGGGCGCCGATCGAGCCGCTGGAGAGGGCAGAAACCAGCGACAGCGCCACGCATACCACGTAGTTTACGAGGGTTATGTTGTCCCCGTTGTAGCCCCGGG
>CALXAK010000060.1 GCA_944386255.1 uncultured Clostridia bacterium | reverse complement strand
GCCGACGAGCGCGGGCAGTTCCGCCAGATCGTTGGGCACCACCCAATCGAGCGTGATGTTGGTGAACGGCGACTGCGTGCCCCAGCGGGAAGGCGTGTTCACGCCGTACACGAAGGACTGGATGCACTGTTTCACCTCTTTATAGGTGAGGTTGTCCACCTTCACAAAGGGGGCAAGGTAGGTGTCGAAGCTGGAGAAGGCCTGGGCTCCGGCCCACTCGTTCTGCATGATGCCCAGGAAGTTGACCATCTGGTTGCAGAGGGTGGACAGGTGGCTCGCCGGGGAGGAGGTTATCTTGCCGGGGATGCCGCCGAGGCCCTCCTGGATGAGCTGCTTGAGGCTCCAGCCGGCGCAGTAGCCGGTGAGCATGGAGAGGTCGTGGATGTGGAAGTCGCCGTCACGGTGGGCGGAGGCGATCTCGTCGTCGTACACCTCCGAGAGCCAGTAGTTGGCGGTTATGGCGCCGGAGTTGGAGAGGATGAGCCCGCCCACCGAGTAGGTGACGGTGGAGTTCTCCTTAACCCGCCAGTCGTTTATGTTGAGGTAGTTGTTGACCGTGTCCTTGTAGTCCAGGTAGGTGGACTTCATGTTGCGCAGCTTCTCCCGCTGGCGGCGGTAGAGGATGTAGGCCTTGGCAACGTCGGCGTAGCCGGCCTGGATGAGCACCGCCTCGGCGGAGTCCTGTATGTCCTCCACCGCGATGAGCTCGTCCTTTATCTTGGGCTCAAAGTCGGCGGTGACCTTGAGGGCCAGAAAATCTATAACGCTCTGGTTGTACTGCCTGCCCACCGCGTCAAAGGCGCCGCGGATGGCGGCGGAGATCTTGGAGATGTCGAACTCGACTATCTTGTTGTCCCTTTTGAGAACCCTGTACATTGCATATACCTCTTTGTTTAACTATTGGAAGGTTGCCGGACAGCCTCCGGCAGCCCGCCCATCCCGGGCGCTGGAGATGATTATAGCACTATATGTTGTGTATATCAATCCCCAAAACCGCATTTCCGGCACATCATCTACTATATTTCCCAACTTTGTAAAATTTACACAAAATTGCCGCTGCAAATTCATGCGAAGTGTTTTTTGCTCACACACCCCGGAGCTGGGCCGCGGGAACCTGCTCCCTCGCGGCGGCCAGCAGCTGCTGCAGCTCCTGCTGGGAGAAGGCGGAGAGCCCCGGCCGGAGGATGTCCCCTGAGTCCTTAAAGCTCTGCAGGAAGTAGTGCTCGGCGCCCGCCACCAGCTCCGCCGCCTCCCGCACCGACTGGAGGTCGTGCAGCTCCCGCACCAGGGTGGTGCGGAACTCATGCTCCACCCCCGAGGTGCGAAGCAGGCGTATGCTCTCCAGCACCGGGGAGATTATCAGCCCCTCCACGCCGCTCGTCTCGCCGTAGCGGCGGGGGGAGTTCTTTATGTCCATGGCCACATAGTCCACAAGGCCTCCCTCCAGCAGCTCCCGGAGCCTCGCCGGGAAGAATCCGTTGGTGTCCAGCTTTACCGCAAGGCCCAGGGCCCTCACCTTCAGGATAAACTCCCGGAGGCCCTGCTGCAGCAGTGGCTCCCCGCCGGTTATGCAGACCCCATCCAGCCGCCCCGCCCGGGAGGCGAGAAACTCCAGCACCTCCTGCTCAGTGAGGCCGGGGATGCCGGGGTCCAGCACCAGGCTGCCGTTGTGGCAGAAGGGGCAGCGCAGGTTGCACCCGGGGGTAAAGACGGTGGCGGCCAGGTGGCCGGGGTAGTCCAGCAGCGTCAGCTTCTGCACTCCTTTTATAATCAAGAGACCATCTCCCAAAATCATTTTGCCGGGTATCCCCGACAGGATTGATTATACTATATTCTGTGTCCAAAAATCATCCCCGAACTGTCGGAACGGGGAGCGGCGCAATAACCAGTTAAAAAATGCGGTGTATAATATATTACAAATTAATCTGCGAAAAGGGGGGCGGAGCATGGGAAAGAAGGCCGCGGCGCTGGCCGGCGCGGGCGCGCTGCTGCTGGCGGCGGGTCTGCAGCGGGAGGTGCAGCTCACCCGCTTCCGCCTGAGCCACGGGAGCATCCCCTCCCCCTTGCGCCTTGCGGTGGCGGCGGACCTCCACGGCACCCTCTATGGCCGGGACCAGCGGCGGCTGGCGGAGCTGCTGCGGGAGCTGCGGCCGGACGCGGTGCTGTTCCCTGGGGACACCGACGACGGGGTTCGGCCGGCGGCCCCGGCGCTTATGGCCGTAGAAAAGGCGGCGGAGATCTGCCCGGTGTTTCTGGTGCTGGGCAACCACGAGCTTCTGCTGCGGAGTAGGCGGGAGATGACCCGCGCCTTCGAGGGGGCGGGGGCGACGGTGCTGGACGGTGAGAGGGTGCGGTTTGACCCCCGGAGGGACGGGGGCATAGACATAGCCGGCCTTTCGGACCACTGGTGCCGGCCCGAGACGCAGGAGCTGTTCCGCCGGAAGCTCGCCGATGCGGCGCCAGAGCCGGGCTCCGGCCGGTTCACCCTGCTGCTGGCCCACCGGCCGGAGCTCTGGAAAACCTACTTTGAGGCGGGCTTTCAGCTGGCGGTGACCGGCCACGCCCACGGGGGCCAGTGGCGGCTGCCGGGGACCGGGCGCGGCCTCTACGCCCCGGGGCAGGGCCTTTTCCCCCGCTGGACCGGCGGGCTCTACCGCCTGCCGGGGGGCAGGCTGCTGGTGAGCCGTGGCCTGGCCCTTGGCAATACCCCGGTGCCGCGGCTCTTCAACCCCCCGGAGCTGCCGCTGCTGGAGCTGCTGCCGGGCGGTTGATAAACCCTTGCGCATGGGGTATAATAGCAGTTGGAATGCGGCCAAAAGGGCCGCGACAGCAAAGGAGATTTTTAAAATGGTAGTTACCAAGGACACCATCATCGGCGATATCCTGGACAGGGACCCCTCCACCGCCCCCTTCTTCCTGGAGATAGGCATGCACTGCCTGGGCTGCCCCGCCTCCCGCGGAGAGAGCCTGGCGGACGCCTGCGCGGTACACGGGGTGGACTGTGAGCTGCTGCTGGAGAAGCTCAACGAGCACTTCGGCAACTGAGCGACGCAACACCGGAGCGCCGGGGCACTGTCCGCCCCGGCGCATGCTTTATGGGTAACTATGAAACTGTCAAGACGACTTGAAGCCGCCGCGTCGCTGGTGCGCCGGGGGAGCTTTGCGGCGGACGTGGGCTGCGACCACGGCAAGCTGGCGGCGGCGCTGGCACAGCGGGGCATCTGCCCCAGGGTGCTGGCCAGCGACCTGAGACCCGGGCCCCTCACCGGGGCGAGGGCGCTGGTGGAGAGGCTGGGCCTCGGCGACCGGGTACAGCTGGCCCTGGCGGACGGCCTTTGCGGGGCGCCGCCGGAGCTTGTGGATGACGTGATAATAGCCGGCCTCGGGGCGGAGGAGACGGCGAGGATAATCCTCGGCGCACCCTGGCTCAAGCACCCGGACAAGCGCCTGGTGCTGGTACCCGCCAGCCGCCACGGGCTGCTGCGGGAGCTGCTGGCCCGGGAGGGCTACGAGATACTAAAGGAGATACCGGTGCAGGAGGCGGGGCAGCTCTACACGGTAATGAGCGCACGCTACTGCGCAAGGCCCCGGGAGCTCACCAGCCGGGAGCGGGAGCTGGGGCTAATCGACCCCAGCCTGCCGGAGGGCCGCAGCTACTGGCTGCGGGTGCTGGGCCGCTGCCGGAGGATAGAGGCGGGGCTGCTGCAGGCGGCCCGGGAGGACCCGGAGCTGCTGCGCCGCCAGCGGGAGCTGGCCCGGTACATAGAAGGAGAACTTGAAGAGCATGGTAACTAACAGCGAGATATTTTCCGCCATAAACTCGGCGGCACCCTTCGCCCTGGCGGCGGAGTGGGACAACGTGGGACTGCTGCTGGACATGAAGAAGCCCTCGGAGCGTATACTCTTTTCCCTGGACCTCACCCCGGGGGCGGTGCGGGAGGCGGCGGGCAAGGGCTGCGGCGCCATTGTCTGCCACCACCCGGCAATCTTCGGCCCCGGCCTTCGCCGGCTGGACGGGGAGGACCCGGTGGTGCTGGCGGCGGGCTTTGGAATATCGGTTTTCGCCGCCCACACCAACTGGGACGCGGCGAGCGGCGGGGTGAACGACCAGCTGGCGGCACTGCTGGGCCTTGGGAACCCGGTTCCCCTCGGCTCCATGGGCAGGGCCGGGGAGGTGCAGGAGTGCTCCCCCGCCGAGTTTGCCGAGAGGGTAAAAGAGGCCCTTTGCACCCCGTCGGTGATGCTGCTGGACGCGGGAGAACCGGTGCGCCGGGTGGCGGTGGTGGGCGGCTCCGGAGGCGACTTTGCCCCTGCCGCCCTTGCCGCCGGCTGCCAGCTGCTGGTGACCGGGGAGTGCAAGCACCACGAGGCGCTGCTGGCCCTGAGGCTGGGGGTGAGCGTGGTGGCCGCCGGGCACTTTGAAACCGAAAACCCGTCGGTCCCCGCGCTGCTCTCGGCGGTGCAGGCGGCGCTGGGCCCCCGGGCGGAGTGCCTCATCTGCGAGGGGGCCAAAGCGCCCTT
>CALXAK010000059.1 GCA_944386255.1 uncultured Clostridia bacterium | reverse complement strand
CGTTGCTCCGCCCACAAAGTTATGTCCTGAACACCCGTCGCAGGGGGTTCCTTCCATTACCTATGTTGTCCGGGAGAGCCGTATATATTCCCCCGGCCTAAAAAAATTTTTTCGGGTGCAGTCCCTTTTTCTAAGAGGCGTGGCCGCTACCCCAGTATGAACTCCACAATCTCCTCAAAGCTCTCCCCCCAGCAGTCCACCCGCCAGGGCAGGAACTCCTCCCGGGGGCCAAAGCCCCCGTAGAGCGCCGCAGCAAAGGGCAGGGCGTTGCCCGCCGCGCCCTCCGCGTCCAGGTACCGGTCCCCCACCATCACCGCCCGCTCCGGGTCGCTGATTCCGAGGGCCTCCAGCACCCGGGCGATGCAGCCCGCCGGTTTCGGAGGCGAGCCGCAGCGGACACACCGTTGGAGACCCCCTCCCCTTGCAACAGCGACGGGAAGGGTGTAGAATCAATCCATCACCGAAAGGAGTGTGTACCAGATGAGCAACCGGGAACTTCTGCGCCTGCTGCGGCTCACACTGCTGGGCCTTGCGCTGGCGGCGGCGGGGCTGCTGTTTTCCTCCTGGTTCGGCTCGGTCTTCAACGGCCTACAGTACGGCGCGGCGGTGGTGCTGGGCATGTGCGCCTACCTCTGCGTGCTGCTGGTGGTCTGCACCGGGCTGCTGCTGTCCCGGCTGGGCGGCGGGGATAAAAAGTCCCATTAATAGGCAAAACCACTTCGCTGTCCTCTTTGTGGGACGGCGTTTTTTGTGCCATTTTTGGTGCAGTTCATCTCCTGGGCGGAAAAAGGGGCGGAGCGCCGCGGCGCTCCGCCCCAAAAGGCAGAGGTAAAGGTTATCTGAAGAGACCCGCTATCAGGTCCACCAGGTTGAACCGGCTGAAAGCCGGCACGGTGACAAGGGAGACGGTGGACATGATCTTGATGAGTATGTCCAGCGACGGGCCCACGGTGTCCTTGAGTGGGTCGCCCACGGTGTCCCCCACCACGGCGGCGTCGTGAGCGGCCGAGCCCTTGTTCTGGCCCTCAATCGCCCCGGACTCAATGTACTTCTTGCCGTTGTCCCAGGCGCCGCCGGCGTTGCCGGTGAAGATGGCCAGCATTATGGCGCTGATGGTGGCCCCCACCAGCACGCCTCCCACAAACTCGGCCCCAAACAGGAAGCCGCAGACCACCGGGAAGAGCAGGGAGATCACCGCCGGCAGCCGCATCTCCTTGAGAGCGCCCTGGGAGGATATCTCGATGCAGGTCTTGTAGTCCGGCAGCACCTCTCCCTTTAGCAGGCCCTCAATCTCCCGGAACTGGCGGCGCACCTCCGCCACCATCCTGCGGGCGGCCTTGGCCACCGCCTCAATCAGCATGCCGGAGAACATGAAGGGCAGCGCGGCGCCCACCAGCGCCCCCACCAGCGAGAGGGGGTCGATGAGGTTGAGCATTATGCTCTGGTCGGCGGGGGTGTAGCTGTAGAGGTAGGAGGTCATCATGGACAGGGTGGCGAGGGCGGCGGAGCCGATGGCAAAGCCCTTGCCGATGGCGGCGGTGGTGTTGCCCACCGAGTCAAGCTTGTCGGTTATCTCCCGGACGTTTTTGTCCAGGAAGCTCATCTCGCTGATGCCGCCGGCGTTGTCCGAGATGGGTCCGTAGGAGTCCACCGAAACGGTGGTGGCCACAAAGGAGAGCATGCCGATCGCGGCGCAGGCCACGCCGTACATGCCGCTGATGGCGTAGGAGCCGTAGATGGCCACACCCAGCACCACCACCGGGGCCATGCAGCTCTTCATGCCGAGGGCGAGGCCCTGGGTTATGGTGAGGGCCGCCCCCTCCACCGAGGCCTGGGCGATGAGGCGGGTGGGCTTGTAGTCGTAGGAGGTGTAGTACTCGGCGATTATGCCAATTAGTATTCCGGCCACAATCCCGACCGCGGCCGCAATCCAGGGGGACACCGCCCCCAGCTTAAAGCCCGCGTCCAGCAGCTGGGCGGGGTCGTAGCGGCCGAACATCATCACCGCGAGGCCAAGGCCCAGCAGCATGCAGACTCCGGCCGACACCCAGGTGGCCATGTTGAGCTCCATGTGGGGGTTGTCCGAGAGCTTCTTTTTAAGCAGCATGCTGGCCACCCCCGCCACGCAGGCGATGAGCCCAACCGCGGCGAAGAGGATGGGGAAGAGCACCATGGTGGGCAGCAGCTCCACCGCTATGAGGGTGCCGCTGGAGCGGAACAGCTCGCAGGCGAGTATCGCCCCGGAGAGTATGGCCCCGACGTAGCTCTCCAGCAGGTCGGCGCCAAGGCCGGCCACGTCACCCACATTGTCCCCCACGTTGTCGGCGATGGTGGCGGGGTTGCGGGGGTCGTCCTCGGGGATGTGGGCCTCGGTCTTGCCCACAAGGTCGGCGCCCATGTCGGCGGCCTTGGTGTAGATGCCGCCGCCCACCCGGGCGAACATGGCGATTATGGAGCAGCCCAGGGCGTAGCCCGAGAGGGTCATGGTGAAGGGCACGTTGAGGCCCAGCCAGTTCACCGTCTGCACGCCGTTTATGACGTCGTCAATCTGCCCGAGGCCGTAGCCGAAGATGAGGTAGACGAAGAATATGCCCAGCAGCGCAAAGCCCCCAACGCAGAGCCCAACCACCGAGCCGCCCTTAAAGGCGACCTTCAGCGTCTCGCTGAGCTTGCCGGTGGTCCTGGCCATGTTGGAGACCCGGACGTTTGCGTAGGTGGCGATCTTCATGCCGATGTACCCCGCCGAGGCGCTCATGGTGGCGCCGATGGCGAAGGCGGCGGCGGTCTGCCAGTTGATTATCGCCACCAGCGCGAGGGCTATGCACCCCGCAATGATAGCGATGATTCGGTACTCGTAGTTGATGAAAGCGTTGGCCCCCACCCGGATAGCGCCGGCTATCTCCTGCATGCGCTGGTTGCCCTCCTCCAGCTTCTTCACCGAGAAGAAGTTGAAGGCCGCATACCCCAGCGCCAGCAGGGCCGCCATTATCACAAGGCCCAGTAGCATAGACATTTGCGTATCCCTCTTTCCTTTTGAATGGATTTTTTCACCATTCTCTCCTACTTTATATTATGGCTATAATCAGCAGCTGCTACAATCGGCCCGATACATAACTCTTTCCCGGTCTTTTTGTGCAGCTGCACCATTGCTGAGCCTGCCATTGCAAAGCGGTTCCCTTCCCGGCTGCCAAGGTCACCATGGGCTGTTTGCCGCCCCGCCGGTCTCCGCTGGGCTACGGCAGGAAAAAGGGCGGCCATCGCCGCCGCACCTATTTAAATTGTATTATATAGACCCACCGAGCCCATCCGCCGGTCTCCGCCGGAGCCCCACTCCCGTCCTCCCCGGGCCTCCCTCCGGGCGGGGCGTACGGCTGTTGCCACCCATCCTGGGCCCTGGGCGGAGCCGCGCCGTTTTCCCGCAGAAAAGCCCCGGGGGAAGCCTGTCCTCCGGGGCGCGCTCTATTTTATTGAACCTTCAGGAGGGCATTACCGCCGCATCCCCCAGCTCCACATAGAGGTTGGCGAAGCGGTTGGTCACATACTGTCCGGCGCTGCACCGCAGCAGCTCTCCGCCCCCCTCTCCGAGAGGGAAGGAAATGGTGGCGCTGGAGCCCTCGCCGGGCTTTGAGCGCAGCAGCAGCACGCCGCCGTGGAGCGACGCGAATATAT
>CALXAK010000058.1 GCA_944386255.1 uncultured Clostridia bacterium | reverse complement strand
CTGGAGCAGCCGCCGCACCAGACGCTGGCAGGTTGATATGGCGGGAGAATAATAGTAAAATGTTCTCATGCAGACGAGAACCTACAAAATAGCGCTCGGAGGGATACTCTCCGGCCTCACACTGGCGCTGATGTTTTTCGGCACCATGCTGCCCTTTGCGACCTATGCGGCACCGGCGGTGGCCAGCGCCGCAATCGCCATAATCCAGCAGGAGCAGTCCCCAAGGTTTGCCGTGGGGGTATACCTCACGGTAGGGCTGCTGTCCGCCTTTATCTCCCCCGACCGGGAGGCGGCGCTGCTGTTCCTGGGGTTCTTTGGCCACTACCCCATGACCAAACTGCTGCTTGAGCGGCGGTTCCCCCGGCCGGTGGCCGCGGTGCTCAAGGGGCTGGTGTTTATAGTCTGCGTGGGAGGCATCTACGGCGCGCTGCTCTGGCTGCTGACGGTGGAGGCGGTGCGGCAGGAGCTGCTGGGGATGCCGGCCGGGCTGCTGGCGCTGGTTGCGGCGCTGGGGCTGCTCACATTCTACCTGCTGGACATCTGCCTGACGAGAATTGTGGCGGTGTATGTTTACAAAATAAGGCCCCGCTTCCTGCGACGGAGCGGGCGAAGGTAAAAACGGTAAAAATCAAGCGCCCCCGGGGCTCGTTTGAGCCCTGGGGGCGCTCTTTTGCCGCAAATGGGAGGTCAGAATATCTCCCGCTTCTTTTTGGTGGCTCTGACAATGTTGATGGTGATGGAGGCCGCCAGCGCCACCACCAGGAACACCGGGCCGAACCACTCGTTGCCGGTCTGGTTGTAGGAGAGTATCTCGGTCCAGAGCCGGTCCATGTAGAGGTTGGCCTCCTCCCCAAGGGCGCTGAACACCTGGGCCTTGGCGATGTCCTCCTCGGTGGGCCACACCGGCTCAAAGTACTCGCTGTCCAGGTAGTCGTCCACACCGTTCACGGTGGTGAAGTAGCCGATGTAGTTGGCGTTCTCGGCGGCTATGCGGGGCTCGCACATGAAGTTTATGAACATCTCCGCCGCCTCCTGGTTGGCGCAGCCGGCCGGGATGACAAAGGCGTCCACAAATATGTTGGTGCCCTCCTCCGGGTAGGCGAAGGCGAGGTCGGGGTTCTCGTCCATCATGGTGAGGGCGTCCCCTGCGTAGTAGGGGGCCACCACCGCTTCGCCGCCCTCCATCTTGTTGAAGTTCGCGTCCATGACATAGGCCTGGACCAGCATCTTCTGGTCCTTGAGCTCCTCGGCGGCCTCCTCCAGCTGCTCAAGGTTCTCGGTGTTGATGGGGTAGCCGAGGCGCAGCAGGCTGATGCCGAAGGCGTCCCGGGAGTTGGAGAACATGAGTATGTCCCCCATGTACCTCTCGTCCCAGAGCACGTCCCAGGAGGTGACCTCATCAATCTGGGTGGAGTCATAGATTATGCCCACAAGGCCCCACATATAGGGCACCGAATAGAGGTTCTCGCTGTCGTACTCCATGTACTTGTAGGCGTCGTCCACCATCTGGAAGTTGGGGATGTTGCTGTAGTCGAGGGGAAGCAGCATGTCCTCGTTTATCATGCGGGCGACCATGTAGTCGGAGGGCACAATTACGTCGTACTGGGCTCCCCCGCTCTTTATCTTCGCGTACATCTCCTCATTGGAGGCGAAGGTGGTGTAGTTTACCGATATGCCGGTGAGGTCCTCAAACTCGCTGACCACGTCCAGCATGTCGTCCGAGCCGTCGGAGATGTATTCGCCCCAGTTGTAGACGTTGAGGGTGATGTTCTGGTCCCTAAAGCGGCCGTAGTAGTCCTCGCCGCAGAGCAGCTCCGACTGGTCCACGGCGGCAAAGGCGGGAACGCCAAGGCCCATCATCAGCAGCAGCACGAGGGAAAGAGAAATCAGCTTTTTCACCGGCGCACCTCCCTCTGGAGCTGGCGGCGCAGCCGGGTCTCCTTGCGTATGTCCACAATGTTCATGGTGAGCAGCACCGTCAGCACCACCACGAAGATTATGGTGGACAGGGCGTTGATCTCGGGGCTCACCTTGCGGCGGGTCATGGAGTAGATGACGATGGAGAGGGTCTGGCTGGTGCCGGAGGTGAAGTAGCTTATCACAAAGTCGTCGATGGAGTAGGTGAGCGACATGAGGAAGCCGGTGACTATGCCGGGCATTATCTCCGGGACTATCACCTTGAAAAACGCCTTTACCGGCGAGCAGCCGAGGTCCATGGCCGCCTCATAGAGGCTGCGGTCCAGCTGCCGGAGCTTGGGGTTGACCGAGAGTATCACATAGGGGATGTTAAAGGTGATGTGGGCGATGATGAGGGTGACGATGCCCATGGAGAAGTCCACCCCGATGTGGCCGAAGAGGGTCTTCATCACCGAGAAGAGCAGCAGCATCGAAACACCCATGACTATCTCGGGGTTTATGATGGGGATGTAGGTGACGTTCATTATCACCTTTTTCTGCCAGCGCTTCATGGAGAAGATGCCCACCGAGGCCATGGTGCCGATAACGGTGGCAAACACCGCCGCCACCGCCGCCACCAGCAGGGTGACGCCCAGGGACTTTAGCACCATTTCGTTCTGGAACAGCTCCTTGTACCAGTTGAGGGTGAAGCCGGTGAAGAGGTTGCGGCTCTTGGACTGGTTGAAGGAGAAGAAGATGAGCACCCCTATGGGGATGTAGAGAAAGAGGGCTATGATGGCGCAGTACACCACCGAGGCCCTTTTTAGGCCCTTATTCATCATAACAGCATGTCCTCCACGTCGTCGTTGTCAAGGGTGCCGGCGATGCTCATGCAGAGCAGCACCACCACCATCAGCACCAGCGCCAGGGCGGAGCCGAGATGGGGGTTGTAGGCGTTGCCCAAAAACTGCATCTCGATGAGGTCGCCTATGAGGAGGTTGCCGCCGCCGCCCAGCATCCTGGAGATGATGAAGGTGCTTATGGCGGGCACAAACACCATGGTTATGCCGGTGGAAATGCCCGGCACCGACAGGGGGATTATCACCTTGGAGAGCACCCGCGCGGGGCTGGCGCCCAGGTCCTGGGCCGCCTCGATGACCGAGCGGTCTATCTTGGTCATGACCGAGTAGAGCGGCATTATCATGAAGGGCAGGTAGTTGTAGACCATGCCCAGCACCACCGCGCCCTGGGTGTTTATCATCTCGAAGGGTCCGAGACCGATGAGCCCGAAGAGGCGGTTGATGAGGCCGTTGTTCTCCAGCAGAGACATCCAGCTGTAGGTGCGCAGCAGGAAGTTCATCCACATGGGCAGCATTATGAGCATGAGCATAAAGGTCTGCTTGGCTCCGCTCATGCGGGAGATGAGGAAGGCTATGGGGAAGGCCAGCACCAGGCAGATGACCGTGGCGATGGCGGCGAGCCAGATGCTGCGGGTGAAGACGTTGGTGTAGCGGCCGATGTCAGCAAGGTTGTCGATGGTAAAGGCGCCGCTCGCGTCGGTAAAGGCGTACCAGCAGACAAGGGCCAGGGGGATTATTATGAATATGGCCATCCAGACCCCGTAGGGCACGGCCGCAAATCTGCTCTTAATCACCGGCCTTGTCCTCCGGCTTTACCATGATGTGGATTTCATCAGGACCAATGACCATGCCCACCTGGGCGCCGGGCTGCTCGCTGGCGGTGGAGTGCACCTTCCAGGTGTAGCCCGCCTGCTCCACCAGCATCTCATAGTGCACCCCCTTGAAGACGGTGCTTTTTACAATGCCGTTGAGCATGCCAGCGTCGGGGGCCACCAGCTTTATGTCCTCCGGGCGGACCACCACCTGCACCTCCTGGTCCTGCCGGAAGCCCTTGTCCACGCAGGTGAACTTGGCCCCGGCAAACTCCACAAAGTAGTCGTCGTGCATGACGCCGTTCAGGATGTTGCTCTCACCTATGAAGTTTGCCACAAAGGCGTTTTTGGGCTCGTTGTAGATATCCTGGGGGGAGCCAATCTGCTGTATCTTGCCGCCCTGCATGACCACGATGGTGTCGCTCATGGTGAGCGCCTCCTCCTGGTCGTGGGTGACGTAAATGAATGTGATGTTGGTGCGCTGCTGGATGCGTTTGAGCTCGGTCTGCATCTCCTTGCGCAGCTTGAGGTCCAGCGCTCCCAGAGGTTCGTCCAGCAGCAACACCCGGGGGCTGTTGACCAGAGCTCTCGCTATGGCCACCCGCTGCTGCTGGCCGCCGGACATGCTGGTGACCCGGCGGTTCTCAAAGCCCTTGAGCCCCACCATCTCTATCATCTCCGAGACGGTCTGCTTTACCTCCGCCTCCGGCAGCTTTTTGACTCTGAGGCCAAAGGCCACGTTGTCAAAGACATTCAGGTGCGGGAAGAGGGCGTAGCGCTGAAAGACGGTGTTGACCTCCCTTTTGTGGGGCGGCAGACTGGAGATATTTCTCCCATCAAAAAGAACCCTGCCGCTGTCCGGGTACAAAAACCCGGCTATAATGCGCAGAGTTGTAGTCTTGCCGCAGCCGGAGGGTCCAAGCAGGGTTACAAATTCCCTGTCGTGGATGTCCAGGCTGAAGTCGTTGAGCACCTCCTCTCCATCAAAAGACACACTGATGTTCTCGAGGCGCACAATCACATTATTCTCCATTTTACCCCTTTGCGGTGACCGCCTTTGTCCTAAAAAGCCGGTCAGAAAAAATAGTATTCCGCCTTGTGACGGTCGGGACGTTCTGCTCCACCCCGCAAAAAGGTTTGTTACACCAGCCCTCCGGGAGAGGGCGGCTGCAGCAAAGCAAAGCGTTGCCCGGGTTTTTTACGTGACCTGGGTTTTTTATGACCTCCCCCATGCGCGTAATACTCTAAATATAATAAGGGGTGACCTGTTTGTCAATCGGTGGGGGAAAATTAATTTTGCTCGCTCCTTTGCCATTTGACATGCCGGGCTTGACGTGCAAAAATAACCTAAAGCATCCTTGGAGGTGGACTCCATTTTTAAAGGAAAGATAAAGGCTCTGCGCCTTGAGCTGGCGGCGGCCGGGGCGCTGCTGGCCCTCTGCCTTGGGTTCCATATATTAAAGAGCAACCGGGAGGTGATGACCTTCTGGGCGCAGGAGATATCAAAGCCCATCCGCTACGCCCTGGCCCGGGCGGTGAGCTTCACCTCCTGGTCGGTGGCGGAGTGGCTGGTGGTGGGGACGGTGGCGGTGCTGGCGCTGTTTTTGGTCCACGGCTGTGTCTGTCTTATAAGGGGGCGCGGCCGCCGGCTGCGGCTGCTGGCGAAAAAGGCGCTGCAGCTGCTGGACGCCCTGCTGCTGCTCTACTTTGTGATGTGCCTCAACTGGGGAGCCGGCTACTACGCCGAGAGCTGCGCCTCCCTGGCGGGCATAGAGCCGGAGGAGGCCACGGTGGAGCAGCTGCGGGAGGTCACCGAGTACTTCGCCCAGATGGCCTCCAGAGCCTCCCTTGAGGTGGAGCGGAACCCGGACGGCACCCTTCTCATCGACCTGGACGAGACGCTGGCCCAGGGCAGCACCCTCTTTAGGGAGCTCTCGGAGAAGTACCCCTTCCTTGAGGGGGCGGAGCTGCTGCCCAAAAAAGCCAGGCTCTCCCGCCTCATGAGCATGATGACCACCACCGGCTACCTCTTCCCCTACACAGGTGAGGCCAACATAAACATCGACGCTCCCAGCTGTTTTATACCGGTCACGGTGGCCCACGAGATATCCCACCAGAGGGGGGTTGCCAGCGAGCAGGAGGCGAACTTCTTCGGCATCCTCGCGTCGGTGGAGAGCGGCTCGGCGGAGTTCCAGTACTCGGGCTGGCTGTTCGGCTACGTCTACCTGCACAACGCCCTGATAACGGTGGACCCCGAGGCACTGAGTGAAATCTACTCCTCCCTTCCCGAGCAGGTGCTGGCGGACCTCTCCGCCAACAGCCTCTACTGGGACCGGTTCGAGGACGGGGCGGTGGCGGATTTTTCGGACGGGGCCTACGACAGCTTTTTAAAGGGCTACGGCCAGGAGCTGGGCCGCCAGAGCTACGGGGCGGTGGTAGACCTGCTCATAGCCTACTTCGGCCAGGGCTGAAGTTTACTTGGGTCGGTTTTTGTAATATAATGGTTGCATCTTTTATCCAGGAGGTAAGCGGGGACAGAAAATGGAACGCATGGAACAACAGATGAGCCTTAAAGCCAAGACGGTGATAACCATCGCCATAATCACCTGCTACATGCTGGGGGCAGCGGTAACCGGG
>CALXAK010000057.1 GCA_944386255.1 uncultured Clostridia bacterium | reverse complement strand
GCAGCTTTACCGGGACAGCTTATGCGCAGAGCGCAAGCGTTGACGCCATTTGCCTGCGCAACTTTAGGGTGCTCAGCTCAAGCTATCAGTCGGTAGCCACCAACTATATATGGGGGCTTAGGAAATAGTGGCACTATATGATAGCACTACACAGGATATAAATTCGGAGTTCAGCGCTGTCTACGATAACGACGGCACCGCCGACCACCAGTTCAGCGCCGTCTACGATAACGACGGCACCGCCGACCACCTCGTTTATAGCGCCATGCCCACCATCCTCAACAAGGGGGAGGTGGGCAGCGGGCTCACCTTTTCGAGGGACCGCGACTCATTGCGGGTGGAAAACTCCTTCACCGGCAACGGCGCGGAGTTCAAGGCGGCAAACATCAACACCACCCTCAACCTCTGCTGGACCACCGACCCCATCGACATAACCCCCATATCCTCCATAGAGGTCTACCTGCCCACCAACTGGGTGCGGCTGAACGGCCCTCTTTATGGGGGCAACGCCGAGGTGTCCATGTGGCTCATGCTCATAAACTCAAAGTCGCAGGATGTGGGGAGCGGCGACAACGTTGCCCAGACCGGGGGCAGGTACGGCTACAACAGCGCGGCGGAAAGCGGCCCTGTGGACGTTTCCGGCTCCCGCCGCTACACCCTCAATGTTTCCGGCATCTCCGGGACATACTGCGTGAGGTTCCGGGCCTACTACTACTGCATAGGACAGTGGAACATGTTCCCGTCCGCATACGGCACCATTGAATCCATCATCTGCTCATAAGGAGGCAAAAATGGCACTTAAAATCAAGTTTAACGGCGGAGAAGACCTGCCCTACCTGAGCGCACTGGAGACCGAGGAGTACTGGAACGGCTCCAGCCGCCGCACCCTCACCTTTCAGATGGAGAGGAACGCGGCGGACCTGGAGGAGCTGGACGGGCTCTGCACCGAGCAGAACCTGGCTTCTCTGGAGCTCATAAACGACGAGATGGGGGCGACCAACGTCTACGAGGGCTACCAGCTCAAGCTGAAGGTGGGGGTGGAGCCGGTGCTGGTCTCGGCCGAGACCCCTGAGGCCCCGGCGGCCTACGAGGACAGGATAGTGCTCAAGCTGGGCAAGCGCACCTTCATCGAGCAGCAGCTGCACCAGCTGGGGCTGGTGTAAGCCGGTGAGCGAGTGGACGGTGGTGGGGGTGCTGGCGACGCTGGCGGGACTGTTTGCGGCGGTGGGCGCGCCGGTGCTGAAGCTCAACGGCACCATCACAAGGCTGCAGACGCTGCTGGACCAGATGCGGGGCGAGCTCAACGACTTTAAAGATCGCAGCCGCCAGACCCACCGGCGGCTCTGGGAGAGGAGCGAGCAGCAGGACCGGCAGCTTGCCGACCACGAGGGCAGGCTTGAAAAGCTCGAGACAAGGGAGAGGGAAGATGCAGATTGATTTGACCGAAATTGTGCTGGCGGTGCTGGGGCTCTGCTCGGCGCTGGTGACCGGGGTGCTGCTGCCCTGGCTGAAAACCAGGCTCGCCGCCGCCCAGCTGGAGAAGCTGGAGGCCTGGGCGAAGATCGCCGTCGCCGCCGCCGAGCAGCTCTACGGCGCCGGGAACGGCGAAGCCAAGCTGGACTACGCCGTCCAGTACCTGAAAAGCAGGGGCATTGAGCTGGACATGGCGGTGATCGAGGCCAAGGTGGGGGAGCTGTTCGGCCACGGGAAGGGGGCGGCGGCATGATATACCCCATGAAACAGGTGAGGATAACCGCCCCCTTTGGCTACTACACCGTTTTCGGCAGCCGCAGTATGCACTACGCCATAGACATAGCCGCCGCCGAGGACCGCCGGGTGTTCGCCTCCCACGGGGGAGAGGTGATAATGAGCCTCTTCGACCCCGCCGGCGGCAACATGGTGGCGGTACGCGGGCCCTTCTGCCGGGGGGTGGATGTGATAACCCGCTACGCCCACCTGGACTCCCGGCTGGTGGAGCAGGGCCAGCAGCTGCAGCAGGGCCAGCAGATAGGGGTGCAGGGCAACACCGGCTCCGCCACCACCGGGCGGCACCTGCACTTTGAGACCTGGCTGCTGCCGGAGGGGGAGCCCTACAGCTACTCCCTGCGGGAAAAATACGCCCTGGACCCGCTGGGGCTCTTAGAAAAACCGGAGGACTGCGTCTTTGAGCAGAACGGCAAAACCTCCTACCAGCCCATACCCCACCCCCAGCCCAGCGCGCCGCTGGTCTGGCTGCCGGCGGGCTGCAAAATGCAGGTGGGGGACGGGGTGGAGCTGCGGCTGGTGCCGGACCTCGATACCAGCCCCATTGTGGGGGGCGAGGGCCGCTGCCGGGACAGCATAACCCGCCACTTCCCCTCCCAGAGCGAGTACGACTGTATTCTGCAGAGCGAGATGGACGGGCGGCTCTGGTACGGCCTTGTGACCCAGTGGGACATGCTCTGGTGCCTCTTTGACCCGGAGAAGATGCGGCTTATCCGGCCGGAGGGTGGCGGGGAGCAGCAGCCCGGGGAGGAGACCCCGGAGCAGCCTCCGGACACCGAGCCCGGCGGGGAGGATACCCCGGACACCGAGCCCGGCGGTATACAGACCCCCGAACAGGGTCAGCCCTCGGAGGAGGGCGGACACTGCCCCGGCGGCTGCCTGCCGGCCCTGGCGGCGGCTCTGGCGGCCCTCTTTAAAAAGGAGTTGATGTAGTATGGCAACCCAGCAGACGATTTTGGGGGAGCTGGAGATAAAGACCAGCGAGTATCAGCAGCAGCTGCAGCTGCTGGAGCAGGAGTACCAGCAGAAGAAGCAGCAGCTGGAGCAGCAGCGGGACCAGGAGCTGGCGGCGGCCTACCAGGCGGTCCGCCAGAGCGCCCGGCAGCTGCGGGGGGAGCTGCTGGCTGCCGGCAAGCAGGGCGGACTCGCCGAGGGGGAGATGCTCCGGCTCTGGATCGAGTACCAGCAGGCCCGCCAGCAGCTGGGCAGCGACTACGGCCGGCAGCTGGCGGAGAGGGAGCAGAGCATGCTCTCCTCCCGGGAGGAGTACCGCATAAAGCTCCAGAAGCTAAAGGACGAGGCGGAGCTGGAGCTGGCGACCCTCAAGGCCAAGGAGGCGGAGACGGCGGCAAAGAAGAGCTCCTCCGGTTCCTCGAGAGGCGGCGGTTCCTCCAGCAAGAGCTCCTCGGACCGGCTCTTCCCCGGCAAGGGGGAGCACGGCGAGCCCAAGGAGACGGTGTACAGCAGCGGCTGGCTAAACCTAAACTAAAAAAGGCCCCCTCCCTTTCGGGAGGGGGTTTGCCTGTGCAAAGGATGTTCAGTTGGGGTTTTGGGCGGTGTCCTCAGGGTGTCCCTTGCCCTTCGGCAGCTTCTTCCCGGCCCTGCGCCGGCGCAGCAGCCGCACCGCCACCAGCACCAGCAGCGCCAGGATGACAATGTAGGGCAGGGCGTAGATGAGTCCGATGCAGAGGCTGTCCAGGAACTGCACCACCCCACGGGCGGAGCCCTTTACCGCCTCCCAGGCCCTCTCCAGGAAGCCGGGCTGCTCCACCGGGGTTATGGTGGTGACCTCCGAGAGGTCCAGCGTCACGGTGGAGTAGGAGAGCTGGTTCTCGTAGGCCCGCATCCTGGAGGTGTAGCTCTCGATCTCGTACTGCACGTCCGCCAGGGTGTCCTCGATGTAGATAAGGGTCTCCACGCTGTCCGCCTCGGCCAGCAGTTCCAGCAGCCGCTCTCGCTGGCTCTCCAGGGACTTGAGCCTCGCCTCGGTGTCAAGGTAGGCGGAGGTTATGTCGTCGGTGTACTCCCGCCTGTCCAGCAGGCTGCCGAACTCCCCAGCCGAGGAGAGGAAGTCGGAGTAGTTCTCGGTGGGCACCCGCAGCACCAGGGTGCAGCTGCGGCGGGAGTAGCGCTCCGAGCTGTAGCGGTAGCCGCCGTACTGCTCCGAGCTCTCAATGTAGCCCCCATGCTGCTGCAGGGCGGCGGAGATGGCCTCGAGGCTCTCGTCGTAGTCCAGCGTCTCCAGCGACAGGTAGGCGGTGTAGACTATCTTGAGCTCGCCGCCGGCAGGGCCCACCTCCAGCGGGGCGCCGGAGCCGCTCGAGTCGGAGCTGTCGAATTCAACATCCCCGGCCTCCTCGCTGCTGTTGGCGCTGCTGTTGCCCTGCTCCTGGGGGGCACTGTCCCCGCCTGCAGCCCCGCAGCCCGCCAGCAGCAGGCAGAGCGCCGTCAAAAGGCAGAGTGCCCAAAGCGCTGCTCTTTTCATAAGCTGTAACTCCTTATAGCACCAAAATGGGCCGGGTCCGCCCTGGCCCCTCTGGTTTTCATTTTATGGGGAAATTTTGTACCGGCTGTTAACCCGGGGCTACAAACCGGTTACGCACCCGTGACAGACCGGTTACAGAAATCAGTGGTTGGCGGCGGCGTAGATGGCCGCCACGTCCTCAAAGCCCAGGGTCATGAAGGAGCCGAACTTCGCCTCCCTGCTGCCGCAGCAGCGGATGGCCAGCTCCTGCACCTTCTCTTTTGGCAGCACGCCGAACTCGGTCTCCCCGAAGCTGGTGGGCAGGCCCAGCTGGTTTTTGAAGAAGTCCCGCATGGCCTCCACTGCGGCGCTGCCGGGGGCGTCGGGGGCGAGGCCGAACACCTCGCGGCCCAGCTGCTGGAACCTCTTTTCGTCAAAGGCCAGCACGTGGGTGGCCCAGGCCTCCCACATGGCGGTGAGGGAGGCGCCGTGGGCTATGTCGAACATGGCGGAGAGCTCGTGGCCCAGCTTGTGTATCTCCAGGCTCTTGAGCCCGCCGAGGCCGGTGAGGTCGTTGTGGGAGATGCTGCCGGACCACATAAGCTCGCTGGCGGCGTGGTAGTCGTGGGGATCCCGCAGCATGGCGGCGCCGTTCTCAATGACGTTCTTTATGAGAGCCAGGGCGAACCGGTCGGACAGCTCGTTGCCCTGCACCCGGGTGAAGAACCGCTCCAGGGTGTGCATGAGTATGTCGGCGGTGCCGCAGGAGATCTGGTATGGGGGCAGGGTGTAGGTGAGCTCCGGGTTCATAAGGGCGAACTTCGGCCGGTTGAGGGGGGTGTTAATGCCCATCTTGCGGCCCTTCTCCTCGTTGGTGATAACCGCCGAGTCGGAGCTCTCGCTGCCCGCGGCGGAGATGGTGAGGATGGAGGCCACCGGCAGGGTCTTTTTGAGCGGCGCCTTCTGGCACCAGATGTCATCCCAGATGTCCAGCTCCGGGTTGGCGGCGCCGTGGGCCACCGCCTTGGCGGTGTCTATCACCGAGCCGCCGCCTATGCCCACCATAAAGTCCGCGCCGAACTCAAGCGCCAGGGCAATGCCCTTTCGCACCAGAGAGAGTCTGGGGTTTGCCACCACCCCGCCCAGCCTGCGGCTCTCGATGCCTGCGGCCTTGAGACTCGCCTCGGCGGCGTCCATGAGGCCGTTTTTCAGCACCCGGTCGGAGCCGTAGACCAGCAGCACCCGGCTGCCGCCGTACTTTTTCACATACTCTCCCAGCTTGTTCTCCGCA
>CALXAK010000056.1 GCA_944386255.1 uncultured Clostridia bacterium | reverse complement strand
TACATCTACTCGGTGCCGGGCAAGGGCAGCTTTGCCGTGAGCGACCCCGCGCCGGACGATGCCGCCAGGGCGGAGCTGCTGCGAAGGCTGGACGGCATTGTGGAGGAGCTGGAGCTGCTGGGCGTCGGCAGGGAGCAGCTGGCGGAGAGGATAAAAGGAGGCGAAAGAAATGATTAGCATGACCGACGTGGTCAAGAGCTTTGACGGGTTCCGGGCACTGGACGGGCTTAACATGGACGTGCCGGACGGCTCGGTCTACGGCCTTGTGGGGCCGAACGGCGCGGGCAAATCCACCGCTCTTCGCCACATAACAGGTGTGCTGCGGCAGGACAGCGGCAGCGTGCAGGTGTTGGGGCAGGAGGTGTTCGAGAACCCGGGCGTAAAGAGCTGCATCGCCTGCATACCGGACGAGGTCTACTTCTTCCCCTCCGCGAGCGGGCGGGAGATGAAGAACTTTTACAAGGGCATATACCCCGGCTTCAGTGAGCAGCGCTACCAGCGGCTCGGGGAGGCGCTGCAGGTGGACGACCGCCTGCCCATGCGCAAGCTCTCCCGGGGCATGCAGAAGCAGGTGGCCTTCAGAATAGCCCTCTCGCTCATGCCAAAGCTGCTGGTGCTGGACGAGCCGGTGGACGGGCTCGACCCGGTGATGCGCCGGCAGATAATGAGCCTTGTAATGGAGGACGTGCTGGAGCGTGGGCTCACGGTGGTGATATCCTCCCACAACCTCCGGGAGCTGGAGGACGTCTGCGACCACGTGGGGATCATGAACCACGGCAGGGTGATCCTGGAGCGCTCGCTCAGCGACCTACAGGACAACATAGCCAAGGTGCTGGTGGCCATGCCCCAGGGCCAGCTGCTGCCGCAGGGCCTTGAGATACTCCACGAGAGCTCCACCGGAAGGCTGCGTACCCTCATAGTGCGCGGGGACCGGGAGGCGATCGCCGAGCGGCTGGCGGCGGCGGGGCCGCAGTTCATGGACATTGTGCCGCTGACCCTGGAGGAGATATTCATCTACGAACTTGGAGGCGCCGACTATGCAGTCAAAGACATCGTACTTTAGTTTCGCTCTCTTTAAAAAGACGGTGGGGCGGTACATGCCGCTATGGGCGGCCTATCTGCTGGTGTGGTTCCTGCTGCTGCCCATGCCGCTCATAACCAACCTCAGCTTCCAGAACCCCGGGGCCGGGGACCAGATAATATTCTACATCTGCTCGGTGGCGGTAAAGGGCGGGGTGGTCGTGCTCTCCCTCTTCAGCCCTCTTGCGGCCATGGCGGTGTTCGGCGGGTTCTGCTCCCAGCGCTCGGCGGCGGCCCTCTGCAGCCTGCCGGTGAAACGGGAGGGGCTTTTCCTCTCCTGCTACTCGGCGGCCATGGGCACCATGACGGCCTGCAACCTCATAATCCTGCTGCCCACCCTGCTCATCTGCTGCCTTTTCCACCGCATCTCCCCGGCTCCGGCGCTGCTCTGGTTTCTGGTGGTGACGCTGCTGGGCCTCGCCTTCTTCGGGATCGCCTCCTTCGCCTTCTCCACCACCGGCAACATTCTGGCGATACCGGCGGTGTACGCCCTGCTCAACGCCGGGCCGATAGCTATCGAGGCGCTGCTGGTGCTCATCTGCTACGCCGTGTCCTACGGCTACTCCGCAGACCTCTTCCCCATAACCGACAGGATCACCCCTGTGGTTGACCTGATGATGAGGGTCAACTACAACTACGAGGGCGTGGGCCGGATGATAGTGGGCTGGCGGGCGCTGGCAGGCTGGGCTCTGGTGGGCCTGCTGCTCTCGGCTGCGGCGCTGCTGCTGTTCCGCCGCAGGCAGATGGAGACCGCCTCGGATGTTGCGGCCATAAAAGTCTTTAAACCGGTGTTTCGGGTGCTGGCAGCGATATGCGGCACCGGATGCGGCTACATCGTGTTCATCATCTTCTGGCTGCAGGGCAGCCTTTCCGACGCGCTGCGCCCGGGTTACCTCACCGCGATGCTGGCCCTCTGCTGCTTCGGAATGGCGGCGGGCTGGTTCTGCGGCGAGATGATGATCAAAAAGACCCTCAAGGTGTTTTCACTTAAGGGTTTTGTAAAGGTGTTCTGCATGGCGGCCGCCTTCTGTGCGGCGGTGGTACTGGTATACCTGGACCCCATGGGTATAGAGCGGCGTCTGCCGGAGGCGAAGGATATAGAATGGGTGCGGGTGACCAGCTATGACGGCTGGTGCGAGCTGCATGAGGAAGAGAACATTGCCCTTGTCCTGGAGCTCAACCGCTCGGTGGTGGACAACAAGGTCACCAACCTGCAGGGCGACTACCGCAACTACATCACCTTCCTCTACAGGACCTCCGAGGGCACGGTGCGCAAGAGCTACCTTGTGTCCGAGGACAGCCCCAACAACCAGCAGACGGTGGAGATACTGAACCTGCCGGAGTCGGTCTACTCCCGGAATGCGCCCTCCTTTGAGGTGAAGGACGGCGACATAATCACCTGCAACATAATCACCTACCGGAGCAACGAGAGCGGGGAGGCGCTGACCTCCCACTACGAGGCGGACAGGTCCGAGGCCTACGACCTCTGGAAAAACGGTATACTCCCCGACCTCCGAGAGGGCAACATGGGCTTTGTGGAGGACCAGTATGTTTCGGACGGCCTGCTCTCCGTTGACATTGAGATGGAGTTCTGCGACCCGGTCAGCGGGGACACGCGATACATCGTCTACCCTGTTCTCCCCGAGGCCTCCAACACCATCGCCTGGCTGCAGGGCGCGGGCATAATCTGAAAAAGCTCTGGCGGGAGCGCCGACGGGCAAGATAGCCCGCCGGCGCTTTCAGCTGTTTTTGAGGCAGAGGATGCAGAGGGTTTCGGCCGCCCGAAGATAACCGCCGGCGCAGCTCCAAAGGGCGGCGGAGGCCCTGTCTCCTCCCCCGTTTAGGGCCAGGGCCCGAAACAGTTTGCTTCTCGCCTGCAGCGCCCTCCCGCAGCAGTCGGGGATGCCTCCCCGGCGGCCCAGCAGCCCTGCCGCCGCCGCAAGCTCCGCCCCGGCGGCGGCGGTGTCAATGACGAGGCTCCCCGCCGGGCCGCTCCCCCTGCTCCGCAGCTGCTCCAGGGCGGGAAGGCAGCCCGCCGCGGCGGCGGAGAAGGAGAAAACCGCCGCGGCTATGTCCTCCCGCTCGATGGGGGGCAGGAACTCCGACGCGAGGGAGGAGAAGAGCCCCCGCTCCTCCCGCTGCGCCCTCTCCAGCAGCCCGAGCAGGTCGCGGCGGACACCGTCGGGCGGGGACCCGAGGGCGGCGCTCTTGAGCAGCTCCGACGCTCTTTTTGCAGCATCCGCAAAGAAGCGGACCGAACCGAGGTAGTCCCGGCCTCTGCCGGAAGAAAGAATGCCCAATCCCTCGCCTCCTCAAAACCAGGGCATGAAAAGCCTTGCCATAACGTACCCCAGCAGGCCGCAGCCGGGGAAGGTGAACACCCAGGCGGCCGCCATCTCCCCGGCAAGGCGCCAGTTGACTGCGGTGAGCCGCCGCTGGGCGGCAACGCCCATTATGGCGGCGGTCTTGGTGTGGGTGGTGCTCACCGGCAGTCCCAGCAGCGACGCCGCCAGCAGGCAGAGGGCGGCGGAGAGGTCGGCCGCAAAGCCGCTGGAGAGGTCCACCCGGGCCATGTCCCGGCCCACCGAGCGGATTATCCTGAAGCCGCCCATGGAGGTGCCCGCCGCCATAAGCCCCGCCGTCAGCAGCAGCAGGCCAGGGGTCACCCCGCCGCCGCGGCCGGAGAGGCTGCCGCAGAGCAGGAACACCGCTATGAACTTCTGCCCGTCCTGGGCGCCGTGCATGAAGGCCATGGCCGCGGCGGCAACCACCTGCCCGCGGGAGAAAAAGCTCCTGGCCGCCGCCCGGTCCGCCCGGCGGAACAGCAGCCTAACCCCGAGGCCACCCGCGGCTCCCCCCGCAAAGCCCAGCGCAAGAGAGGCCGCCAGCCCCAGAACCACCTTGAGCCAGGCCCCGCCGTCCACCCCGGAGAAGCCGCCGTGCAGCGCCACCGCAGCACCGGTGAGCCCGGCTATTAGGGCGTGGCTCTCGCTGGTGGGTATGCCGAAGGCCCAGGCCGCCACCGCCCAGAGGACAATGGCGAACAGCGCCGCCGCCAGCGCCACGCTCCCCTCGTAGGAGGAGCCGAAGTCCGCCACCGAAAAGACGGTGAGCGCCACCCGGCCCCCCGCCGCGGTCATCACCGCCACCCCCAGCAGGTTGAAGGCCGCCGCCAGCGCCACCGACCGCCCGGGGCTTAGGGCTCTCGACATCACGCAGGTGGCGATGGCGTTGGGGGCGTCGGTCCAGCCGTTCACCAGCACCACAGCTCCTGTGAGCAGGGCGGTCACCAGAAGGGCGGTGGTTTTTAGCTCTTCCAGTTAAAACTCCCCCATTCCTGCACCTCCCGGGGAGGATGCCATAGAATATAGCCCACCCACCCCGAAAAAATTTCAGGAGATTTTCCTAAAATGTATGCTATAATCAGAACAAATATAACCTGTTTGGAGGCCATTCAACATGGACAAAGCTGCCGCGACCATCATTGGCCTGGCGCTGCCCTTTGCGGGGACGGTGCTGGGCTCGGCAATGGTGTTTTTTCTGAAGGATAGCATGGGGGACCGGCTGCAGAGGAGCCTCCTGGGATTTGCATCGGGTGTGATGATAGCCGCCTCGGTCTGGAGCCTGCTGGTGCCGGCCATAGAGATGGCGGAGCAGGCCGGGACCCCGGGCTGGCTGCCCTCGGCGGGGGGCTTTCTGCTGGGGGTTGCGTTCCTGCTGCTGCTGGACGGGATAATCCCACACCTGCACCGCTCCGCCGACTGCCCCGAGGGGTTACGGTGCGGCTTTCAGCGCTCCACCATGCTCATACTGGCGGTGACGCTGCACAACATCCCGGAGGGGATGGCGGTGGGGGTGGTATTTGCCGGGGCCCTCGCCGGGGAGAGCAGCATCAGCATTGCCGGGGCCATGGCTCTCTCCATAGGCATAGCCATACAGAACTTCCCGGAGGGCGCGGTGGTGTCCCTGCCGGTGGCGGGGGCCGCGGGCAAGCGCCGGGCGTTCGGCCTCGGGGCGCTCTCGGGGGTGGTGGAGCCTATCGGGGCGGCGGTGACCATACTGCTCACCTCCCTCATAACCCCGGTGCTGCCCTATATCCTCTCCTTTGCGGCGGGGGCGATGATATACGTGGTGGTGGAGGAGCTGATCCCCGAGTCCCAGGCAGGGGAGCACTCCAACCTCGGCACCATAGGCGCGGCGCTGGGCTTTGCGCTGATGATGGTGCTGGACGTGGCGCTGGGCTGAGCGCAAGCAGAGCGGCCGGGACCCATTAGGGTCCCGGCCGCTCTGCCGTCTGCACCGGATTTTTGGGCTATTCCCTTCTGCTGTCGAGGCTCCGGTTCATGCGCGCCACGCTGCGGCGCATGACGAGGTACTGCACCGCCCACACCGCCGCGAATATAAGGGCAAAGATCAGCATGTAAAACGCCATGCCCCGGGTGCTTTTGCCCATCCAGCCTGCGGCATAGGCTATGGAAAACATGGCGGCAGCCGTGACGGCGAAGTAGAGCCCGGTCTGGGCGGCAAGGCTCCAGCGGTCCAGCTGCCAGATGAGCGACGCGGCCCCAAACACCGTCCCCAGCACCCCGCAGAGCAGCGTCTGCAGCGCCACGGCCGCTGTTTCGCCTCCCACAGCCTCCACCAGCTGGGGGGTGCAGGGGGTGTACTCCCCACCGCCCTGGACAAAGCTGATTGCTATGGCAATTGCGTCCCCGAGGACTACGCCCAGCGGAAAACCGAGCAGCCCACGCAGCAGTATCTTCCTTTTCACCAAAGCCACCTCACACACCGAGAATACTCTTAATTCTGGACACATACCGCCTCGAGACATAGGTCACCTCCCCGCTCATCAGCTCAACGCAGATGGTGCCGGTAAAGGAGAGGTCAAAGCTCTTTACCCTTGAGAGGTTCAGTATCTCGGAGTTTGATATGCGCACGAACCTCGCTGGGTCCAGCCTTTGCTCCATCTCGTAGAGCCGCTGCCGGAGCAGGTACCTGTCCCCGCCGGCAACCGCAAACACCTTTCGGTCCTGGGAGTAGACCCTCTCTATATTTGAGGGGTCGATTACCTCCAGCTTCTGGTCCTTAAAGCCGGAGATGACCTGCGGCTGCTCCCCCTGGAGCGCGGCCACCAGCCGGCTGAGCTCGGGGGTCATGGCGGGGCAGTACACCACCGCCCTGGGCTTGGGCAGGGTTTTGTCTATCACGACCTCGATCTGCATGCGCTTCCCCCCTTTTGCGTTCATTTTAACCGCCGTGGAACCCGGCGCAACAGTTTTTGCACAGGCGGCGCATTTCCAGCCACAGCCGGCAGCTTTTCCGGCGCAAAAGCAGGAGGGCGCCCACGGCGGGGCGCCCTCTTTCCGGCCAGAGCGGGCCGGGGTTTACTCTGCGGCAAACTGGTCCTTGCCCACCGAACAGATGGGGCAGGTGAAGTCCTCGGGGACGTCCTCCCATTTGGTGCCGGGGGCGATGCCGCCCTCGGGGTAGCCCTCCGCCTCGTCATAGGTCCAACCGCAGATGCTGCAAACGTACTTCATAGCTGTCTCTCCTTTTTATGTAGCGCCCTTGCGGGTCACTTTTCCTTGTAATAGAGCATGCAGTGGCAGTAGCCCTCAAACTCCGGGTCGGCTATCTGCTCCCGGAACTGCTTGCACATGCAAAGGGTGTCGTCGCTCATCTCCCGCACGCAGGGGCAGTGGTTGCCCCGGGCGGCGAGGCCGGCCTTGACGGTGTTGACCAGCTCCTGGTCGGGGTTCAGTCTTATCTTCATTATTTTAACGCTCCATCTATAAATGCGCTGAGGGCCGCGTGGTCCTTGTAGCCCATGGTCCTCGCCACCTCCCGGCCGCCCCTCAGCACCACCAGGGTGGGTATCACCTCCACCCCGAAGCGGTTGGCGAGCTCCGGCTGCTGGTCCACGTCGCACTTGCAGACCGCTATATCCTGCCTCTCGGAGGCTATCTTCTCCACCACCGGGGCTATCATGCGGCAGGGCCCGCACCAGGTGGCCCAGAAGTCGATGAGCAGCGGCTTGCCCGAGGCGGCGGTGGAATCAAAGTTCTCCTTTGTGAGGGTTATCTCCATGTTGTGATCTCCTTTGCAGTTTTAGCAGATTTTTAAAAACACCTCTCCCGGCGCTGCCGGCGGCAGCTGTCGGTGCTCTCGCAGCGGTAGCAGACCTCGTTTTTGGTCTCCCCCCGCTCGAAGAAGCTCACGATGTTGTCGATGGTGGTGTCGGCTATGTTGTCCAGCGCCTCCTCGGTGAGGAAGGCCTGGTGGGAGGTGATGATGACGTTGGGCATGGATATGAGCCGGGCCAGGGTGTCGTCGTCCAGGATGTGGCCGGAGTTGTCCTCGAAGAAGATGTCCGACTCCTCCTCGTAGACGTCGAGGCAGGCGCCGCCCACCTTCCGCTGTTTTATGCCCTCCAGCAGCGCCTCGGCGTCGATCAGGGCGCCGCGGGAGGTGTTGACTATAACCACCCCCTTCTTCATGGCGGCGATGGCCTCGCGGCCGATGAGGTGGTGGTTGTCGGCGGTGAGGGGGCAGTGCAGGGAGATTATGTCGCTGCGGGAGAAGAGCTCCGGCAGCTGCACATACTCCGCCGGCACCCCCTCGGCGGGATAGGGGTCGTAGGCCAGCACCTTCATGCCGAAGCCACGGCAGATGTCTATGAACACACGGCCTATCTTGCCGGTGCCGATGACCCCCACCGTCCGGCCCCTCAAATCAAAGCCGGTGAGCCCTGCGAGGCTGAAGTTGAAGTCCCGGGTGCGGTTGTAGGCCTTGTGGATGCGGCGCACCGAGGTGAGCAGCATGGCCATGGCGTGCTCCGCAACAGCGTTTGGGGAGTAGCCCGGCACCCGCAGCACGTGTATCCTCTGGTAGGCGGCCTTCACGTCCAGGTTGTTGTAGCCGGCGCAGCGAAGGGCTATGAGCTTTACCCCCTGCTGCGCAAGCTTCTGCACCGTGGCGGCGCAGAGGTCGTCGTTCACAAAGGGCACCACCGCGTCAAAGCCCGCGGCGAGGCTGGCGGTCCCAGGGGTGAGGCGGGTGTCGAAGAAGGTGAGCTCCACCCCGCGCTGCTGGGAATATTTTTTGAGCCCCGGCATGTCGTAGGGCTTGGTATCGAAAACGGCGGCCTTTATCATCCTGTGCCTCCTCGGGCGTTCTGCCGGTTTATGAGGTTATTATATATTATCCCGAGGGAAAAAACCGCAGTTTTTCGGGAAAAGATGAAAAATTTAGGAAAAATTTTCATCTTAGCCGCAAATGGCCTGGCAATGCCGGGGATTTGTTGCCAGAGGCCGCCGGGGCGTGGTATCATAAAGGCGAAGAAATGCCGGGCCCGCGGGGCTTTCGGCTTTACATCACCCCACCGCGGCAGGCGGAACGCTAAGAGAAAGGAAGTTGTTATGGACCTCAAAATCTTGGAATACGACCCGTCCCTTGCGCCCTACCGGGCGGATCTTGAGCTGCGCATGGACAACTACCGGCGCACAAGAGGGATGCTGCTGAAGGACGGGCAGTCGCTAAGCGACTTTGCCAACGGGCACCTGTACTACGGTTTCCACCGCACCGCAAGGGGCTGGTACTACCGTGAGTGGGCCCCGGGGGCGGACGAAATGTACCTCACCGGGGATTTCTGCGGCTGGGACCGGCGGCGCCACCGGATGAACAGGCTGGACAACGGGGTGTTTGAGCTGTTCCTGCCGGGCAGGGCGGCGCTGAAGGACGGCCAGAAGGTGATGGCCATAGTCATAAAGGACGGCCGGGAGCTGGAGCGCATACCCAGCTACGCCACCTACGTGGTGCAGGAGCCGGGGACCATCAACTGGACGGCGGTGATCCACGCCCCAGAGCACTCCTACCGCTGGCGCGACGGGAGGTTCACCCCCCAGAAGAACCTCTTCATATACGAGTGCCACATCGGCATGGCCCAGGAGGAGGGCAAGATAAGCTCCTACGACGAGTTCCGGCAGAATGTGCTGCCCAGGGTAAAGGAGCTCGGCTACAACGCCATTCAGATAATGGCCATAATGGAGCACCCCTACTACGCCTCCTTCGGCTACCAGGTCTGCAATTACTTTGCCGCATCCTCCCGCTACGGCACCCCCGAGCAGCTCAAGGCGCTCATAGACGAGGCCCACCACATGGGCATTGCGGTGCTGCTGGACGTGGTGCACTCCCACAGCGCCCCCAACACCCGGGAGGGGCTTTCGGAGTTTGACGGCACCAGCTACCAGTACTTCCACGAGGGGGCCAGGGGCCAGCACTCCGCCTGGGGCACCAGGTGCTTCAACTACGCAAAGCCGGAGGTGCTGCACTTTCTGCTCTCCAACCTCAAGTTCTGGCTCACCGAGTACCACTTCGACGGCTTCAGGTTTGACGGGGTCACCTCCATGCTCTACCGGGACCACGGCCTCGGCACCGCCTTTGGCGACATGAAGCAGTACTTCTCCCTCAACACCGACACCGAGGCGGTGAGCTACCTGCAGCTGGCGAACCAGCTCATAAAGGAGGTGAACCCCCTCGCCATAACCATCGCCGAGGACACCTCCGCCATGCCGGGGCTGGGCCTGCCGGTGGAGGACGGGGGCATCGGCTTTGACTACCGGCTCGCCATGGGAGAGCCGGACATGTGGATAAAGCTGCTCAAGGAGGTGCCGGACGACAACTGGGACCTCGGCTACATCTACTACGAACTGGCGGTGCGCCGGCCCCGGGAGCGGGTGATAGGCTACTGCGAGTCCCACGACCAGGCGCTGGTGGGGGACAAGACCATAATGTTCCGGCTCTGCGACCAGGAGATGTACTGGTACATGCAGAAGGACATGGACAGCATGATAATCGACCGGGGCATGGCGCTGCACAAGATGCTGCGGCTGATAACCATGAGCCTCGGAGGGGAGGGCTACCTCACCTTCATGGGCAACGAGTTCGGCCACCCGGAGTGGATAGACTTTCCCCGGGAGGGCAACGGCTGGAGCTTCCACTACTGCCGCCGCCAGTGGTCCCTCGCGGACAACCCGGAGCTCAAGTACCAGTACCTGCTGGC
>CALXAK010000055.1 GCA_944386255.1 uncultured Clostridia bacterium | reverse complement strand
AGCCCGAAAGAGCCTGGACAGGGCTCTTTTTGCCGCCCTGCAAAACCAGATTCAGCACCTTGCCGGGTCCGGCAGATATATCGACGGCAACTCGGTTGCCGCCTACAACCAACTCCTGGAAAAAAGGTGAACCCATGTTAGAAAACGGCAAGAAAGCCGAAAATGGCCGCCCCGCCGCCGCGGAGCTGCCCCGGACCCGCGCTAAAAAACAGCCCAGGGCCAAAAACTGGCCGCTGCGCCTCGGGATAATCGCCGCCTGCCTCGCCATGCTGGCCGCGGCCATGATAATTCTAATCAAGACCAGCCCCTTCGGCGCCGGAGACGTCATCGACGAGAGCTGGAAGACCCCCGAGTACCTGCGCTCCAAGACCCTGACCGTGCTGGTGGCCGGGGTGGACGACGTGCCGAATGAGGACCGGCAGGACCTGCTCACCGACGTGCTTATGGTCTGCAACCTGGACCTCGAGAACAAAAAGGCCACGCTGCTTCAGATCCCGAGGGACACATATGTGGGCAACATCGTCTACTACTCCAAGATAAACGGAATCTACAACTGGGGCCTGCTGGACGAGAACGGGGAACCCACCGGCGACACCGGCATGGGTCCGCTCATAAAGACCATCTACGACCAGTTCAAGCTCCCCATCGACAACTATGTGCTCATCACCCTGGATGGCCTCGCCGCCGCGGTGGACAAGCTGGGTGGCATAGAGGTCACCATAGACCAGGACCTGCCCCTCACCGACGACTTCACCCTGGAGGCGGGCACCCACACCCTGGACGGGGAGCTGGCCATGCTGTTTGTGCGCTCCCGCAACTACGCCGACGCGGATGTGATGCGCCAGAACGTGCAGCGCTACTTCCTCGCCGCCCTATTCAACAAGCTGCTCTCCTGCTCCACCGGCGAGATAATGGGCCTCGCCTACGACCTGTTTGATTATGTGGAGACCGACTTTGAGATAGGTGAGATAATCTCCCTCGCCACCAAGGCCACCGGCTTCTCCGCCGACTCCATAACCATGCTCCGGGTGCCCGGCGAGGGGCTTCGCGGCTACGGCATGTACGGCAGCAGCGTCTACTCGGTGCACAAGGACCAGCTGGCAAGACTGCTAAACGAGTACATGCGCCCCTACACCGACGATGTGCCCGCCAGCGAGCTGGAGGTAATCGAGATCCAGAACACCGACCCATCCTGGGACGACCCCAACCTCGGCACTCTGGACCAGTACTCCTGACCACTGAGGTGAAAGATGAACGCTTATGAAATAGCGGCGGCAGCCGCAAAGGCCCTGGATTCAAAGCTGGGCGCCGACATAAAGGTGCTGAAGGTCTCGGACCTCACCGTATTGACCGAGTATTTTGTAATCGCCTCCGGCAGCAGCACCACCCAGGTAAAGGCGCTGGCAGACGAGGTGGACTACGCCCTCTCCCAGCAGGGGGTGAAGCCCGGCCACATAGAGGGCCGGGGCGACGGAGGCTGGATACTCATGGACTTTGGCCCGGTGATGGTCCATATCTTCATGGAGCAGACCCGGGAGTACTATTCGCTGGAGCGACTATGGGCCGACGCCGAGGAAGTAGAGGTAAAGCTTTAAAATAACGCTCTTGGCGAAAGGAATGGAAAGCGGCATGGAATACAACTTTAAAGAGATAGAAAAGAAGTGGCAGAAGAGGTGGCTTGAGCAGCACACCTTCTCGGCAAAGCAGGACTTTACCCTGCCCAAGTTTTACGGCCTCGTGGAGTTCCCCTACCCCTCGGGAGCGGGCCTGCATGTGGGCCACCCCCGCAGCTATACCGCCATGGACATAATCGCCCGCCGCCGACGGCTGCAGGGCTACAACGTGCTGTTCCCCATCGGGTGGGACGCCTTTGGCCTGCCGGCGGAGAACTACGCCATGGCCAACAAGGTGCACCCCGCCCCCATAACCCACAAGAACATAGACCGCTTCCGCAGCCAGCTGCAGATGCTGGGCCTCTCCTTCGACTGGCAGAGGGAGATCAACACCACCGACCCTCAGTACTACCGCTGGACCCAGTGGATCTTCATCCAGCTCTTCAAGCACGGCCTCGCCTACAAAAAGGAGATGGCGGTGAACTTCTGCACCCGCTGCAAGGTGGTGCTGGCCAACGAAGAGGTGGTGAACGGGGTCTGCGAGCGCTGCCACGGCCCGGTCATCCGCAAGCTCCAGAGCCAGTGGATGCTGGCCATAACCAAGTACGCCCAGCGGCTCATAGACGACCTGGACGAGGTGGATTACATTGACCGTGTCAAGACCTCCCAGATAAATTGGATCGGCCGCTCCACCGGCGCGGAGGTGAGGTTCTCCACCACCGCCGGGGACCAGCTCACCGTCTATACCACCCGCCCCGACACCCTCTTCGGGGCCACCTACATGGTCATAGCCCCCGAGCACCAGCTCATAGAGCGCTGGAAGGAGCGCATAACCAACCTGCCGAAGGTGCGGGAGTACCAGGCCATGGCCGCCCGCAAGTCGGACTTTGAGCGCACCGAGATCGCCAAGGACAAGACCGGCGTGGAGCTCGAGGGGGTCCGGGCCATAAACCCGGTCACCGGGGCGGAGATACCCATCTTCATCTCGGACTATGTCCTCGCCTCCTACGGCACCGGCGCCATAATGGCGGTGCCCGGCCACGACACCAGGGACTACGAGTTCGCAAAGGTGTTCGGTCTGCCCATCGTGGAGGTGGTGGCCGGCGGCGACATAGAGAAGGAGGCCTTCACCGACATCTCCACCGGCACCATGGTGAACAGCGGCTTCCTCAACGGCCTCACGGTGGAGGAGGCAAAAAAAGAGATAGTAAAGTGGCTGGTGCAGAACGGCAAGGGCGAGCCCAAGGTCAACTTCAAGCTCCGGGACTGGGTGTTCTCCCGCCAGAGGTACTGGGGAGAGCCCATACCCATGGTCTACTGTGAGAAGTGCGGCTGGGTGCCGCTGCCGGAGGACCAGCTGCCGCTGGTGCTGCCGGACCTCGACCAGTACGAGCAGACCGACACCGGCGAGAGCCCCCTTGCGCGGCTCACCGACTGGGTCAACACCACCTGCCCCTGCTGCGGCGGCCCCGCCCGCCGGGAGACCGATACCATGCCCCAGTGGGCCGGGTCCAGCTGGTACTACCTCAGGTACATGGACCCCCACAACCAGCAGCAGCTGGTGAGCCCCGAGGCGGTTAAGTACTGGGGCCCGGTGGACTGGTACAACGGCGGCATGGAGCACACCACCCTTCACCTGCTCTACAGCCGGTTCTGGCACAAGTTCCTCTACGACATAGGCGTTGTGCCCACCAGGGAGCCCTACCAGAAGCGCACCAGCCAGGGCATGATCCTGGGAGAGGACGGGGAGAAGATGTCCAAGTCCCGGGGCAACGTCATAAACCCGGACGAGATTGTGGACACCTACGGCGCCGACACCATGCGCCTCTACGAGATGTTCATAGGCGACTTTGAGAAGACCGCCCCCTGGTCCTCCTCCAGCATAAAGGGCTGCAAGAGGTTCCTGGAGCGCACCTTCGGCCTCATGGACATACTCTGCGACGGGGAGGATTACTCCGAGGACCTCGCCATGGAGTTCCACCGCACCATCAAAAAGGTGTCGGAGGACATAGACGCCATGGGCTTTAACACCGCCATCGCCGCCATGATGGCCCTCATAAACCGCATCTACCAGAAGGGCAGCGTCAACCGGGCGGAGCTCAGGACCTTCCTTCTGCTGCTCAACCCCTTCGCCCCCCACATAACCGAGGAGATGTGGGAGATCTGCGCCTTTGGCGGCGAGATTTCCGGAGCCAGCTGGCCTGCCTACGACGAGGCCCTCTGCCGCGCCGACACGGTGGAGATTGCCGTGCAGGTCAACGGCAGGGTCCGCGGGCGCATATCGGTGGGGGAGGACACCACCCAGCAGCAGGCCATAGAGATGGCCATGGCCGACCCCAAGGTGGCCGCCGAGGTCTCGGGCAAAACGGTGGTAAAGCAGATATATGTCAAGGGCAAGATAGTCAATATAGTGGTAAGGTGAGGATTCCATGTTGACTTTTGTCGAGGCTCTGATATATAATACCCATGTTGCATTTTTGTCGTAGGACATTGAGGGAGGGTAGAAGATGTCAGAGGTCAGAGTCAAGGAAAATGAAAGCCTGGACAGCGCCCTGAGGCGTTTTAAGCGCCAGTGCGCTCGATCTGGCGTTCTGGCCGAGGTTCGCAGGCGCGAGCATTACGAGAAGCCTTCGGTCAAGCGCAAGAAGAAGTCTGAGGCTGCGCGCAAGCGCAAGTACAAGTAAAACGGGAGAGCGGCAAGCGTGAGCTTGCCGCTTTTTTGTGCCGCCGATTGCCCGCCGGGGCGCATTTGTGTTATATTGTATGGGCAAAGGTGGTGAAGGCTTGATACCTGACTACTACTTCGACAACATCTGGGACATATCCGCCGGCTTCCTCGCCGAGCAGGGGATAAAAGGCGTTATCCTGGACATAGACGGCACCCTAGCCCCGGACGGCGCTCCTCAGCCCGACCCGAGGGCCAAAGAGTGGGTGCAGCGCATCCGGGACGCCGGCATAAACGCCGCCATCGTCTCCAACAACGGCCGGGAGCGGGTGCAGCCCTTTGCCGAGAGCATGGGCCTCAGCTTTGTGAGCTCCGCCCTGAAGCCAAGCCTCAGGACGGTGGAGCAGACCCTCAGGGCGGTGGGTTCGGAACCTGCCCACACCGCCGTAATCGGGGACCAGCTCTTCACCGACGTGCTCTACGCGAGAAGAGGCGGCTTCCTCTCCATAATGGTCCGGCACGCCTGGCCGGACATCTACCCCTTTGTTCGCTTCAAGCGACTGCTGGAGGCGCCGCTGATGCCCTACATAAAATGGAGGAAACGCTCTTGAAAACAGCTATCTTCGGCCCGGCTGGGAACTCCCGGAGCTTCACCGGCTCCACCCTCAACGTGCCGGACTACATAGAGGCCATGGGCCTCGACGCCTACGAGTACCAGTGCGGCCGCGGCGTCAGGATAAAGGCGGAGAAGGCCGGGGCCTTCGGCGCCCTCGCCGCCAGCAAGGGCATAACCCTTAGCCTCCACGCCCCCTACTATATATCCCTCTCCTCCCTCAAGGAGGAGACAAGGCTCGGCAGCATACGCTATGTGCTGGAGTCGGCGGCGGCCATGCATGCCATGGGCGGCGGGGAGATAGTGCTGCACTCCGGCTCCTGCACCGGCCAGACCCGGGAGCAGGCCACCGCCCTCGCCAAGGACACCCTGAAAAGGTGCCTCGACGCCCTGGATTCGGAGGGCTACACCGACATCACCCTCTGCCCCGAGACCATGGGCAAGATAAACCAGCTGGGCACCCTCGAGGAGGTGCTGGAGCTCTGCTCGGTGGATGAGCGGCTGATACCCTGTATTGACTTTGGCCACCTCAACGCCCGGACCCTCGGCTCCATCAAAACCTCCGAGGACTACGAGGCCATCTTCGACGCCATGGAGGACAGCCTCGGCCGGGAGCGGGCTGCCCGCTTCCACAGCCACTTCAGCAAGATAGAGTACACCGCCGGCGGGGAGAAGCGCCACCTCACCTTCGAGGACCAGCTGTTCGGCCCAGACCCCATTCCCATGCTCCGGCTGGTGGCCCGGCGTGGCTACACCCCTATGATAATCTGCGAGTCGGACGGCACCCAGGCCGAGGACGCAGCTCTCATGAAAAAAATTTACCATGAGTTTCTAAAGGAGATGTAAATTATGTCTAGACTTGACGCAGTAAGAGCGCTCTTCGAGGGCCCGCAGGACGCCGCCCTCGTAATGACCCCCTACAACCGCCGCTACTTCTCCGGCTTCCCCTCCAGCGCCGGTGTGCTGGCGGTGGGCTGCTCGGGCGCGGAGTTCATTGTGGACTTCCGCTACATCGAGGCCGCCAAGAAGGGGGTGTTCCCAGAAATCAACGTTAGCCTGCAGCAGGAGCTCTACCCCCAGCTGCTGCAGAAGCTGCAGGAGATGGGAGCTAAGAGGGTGCTGCTGGAGCAGGAGCTCTCCCTCGGGGAGTACTACGAGCTTCGGGAGAATCTGCCTGGCCTTGAGTTTGTGACCGACCGGAGACTCACCTCTGCCGCCCGGGAGGCCCGGGCCATAAAGGAGCCGGGGGAGCTCGAGAGCATAAAGCGCTCCCAGGCCATCACCGACGGGGCGTTTAAGGCCATTTTGGATTTTATAAAGCCCGGGGTGTCGGAGCTTGAGATAGCGGCGCGGCTGGAGTACGAGATGCGCTGCCTCGGCTCGGAGGGCCCCTCCTTCAGCACCATCTGCGTCAGCGGCGAAAACACCTCCAAGCCCCACGGGGTGCCGGGGGAGCGCCGGGTGCAGAAGGGCGACTTTATAACCATGGACTTCGGCTCTCTCAAGGACGGCTACTGCTCCGACATGACCAGGACCGTTGCGGTGGGGGAGGTGTCCGAGAGGCAGAAGCTGGTCTACAACACCGTTCTCAAGGCCCACCTCGCCGCCATGGCCGCCGCAAAGGCGGGCATCACCGGCCGGGAGCTGGACGCGGTGGCAAGGGATATAATCTACTCCGCCGGCTTTGAGGGCTGCTTCGGCCACGGCCTCGGCCACAGCCTGGGCCTCGAGATCCACGAGACCCCCACCGCCAACCAGCGCTGGGAGGGCCCCCTCGCCGCCGGCACCATAATGACCATAGAGCCCGCCATCTACCTCGAGGGCGAGTTCGGGGTGCGAATCGAGAACATGGTCTACATCACCGACACCGGCTGCATCGACCTCACCGCCAGCCCCAGGGAGCTCATCCAGCTCTGACAGGGCAAATAACTGTTGATTATACCGCGGGTTTCGTGGTATTATACTCTTGTTTTGGTATCTTATTTAAACTTAACTCAAAGGAGACCGACATATGATAAGTGCAGGCGAGTTCAGAAACGGCGTTACCTTTGAGGAGGACGGCAACGTCTTCCAGGTTATCGAGTTTCAGCATGTAAAGCCCGGCAAGGGCGCCGCCTTTGTGCGCACCAAGACCAAGAACGTCATCACCGGCGCTGTGGTGGAGCGCTCCTACAGCCCCACCGACAAGTTTGAGAACGCCTACATCGACCGCAAGGACATGGAGTACTCCTACGCCGACGGAGACCTCTACTACTTCATGGACTCCGAGACCTACGAGATGCTCCCCATCGCCTCCGCCGACCTGCCGGACAGCTTCAAGTTCGTAAAGGAGCACATGCCGGTACAGGTGCTCTCCTACAAGGGCAAGGTCTTTGGCATTGAGCCCCCCAACTTTGTGGAGCTCACCGTCACCGCCACCGAGCCCGGAGTCAAGGGCAACACCGCCACCAACACCCTCAAGCCCGCCACCCTCGAGACCGGCGCCGAGATAAGGGTGCCCCTCTTCATCAACGAGGGCGAGGTCATCCGCATAGACACCCGCACCGGCGAGTACCTGGGCAGAGCATAAGCCCAAAAGGAGGACATTATGGGAATTTCCGAGAAAGCCGCCTACCTCAAGGGCCTTGTGGAGGGCAGCAACCTGGGCTTTAATGAGAGCCAGCAGAAGGTGGTAGACGCCCTTCTGCACCTCATCCAGGACATGGCCACCGCCGTCACCGACATAGACTCGGATGTGGACACCCTCTTTGAGAACGTGGACGACATCTGCGATGAGCTGGACGACATTGAGGAGGATCTGGACTGTCTCTTTGGCGAGGAGCCG
>CALXAK010000054.1 GCA_944386255.1 uncultured Clostridia bacterium | reverse complement strand
CGCCAGTGTGAGGCCGGAGAGTATCCCTCCGAGCGCTATTTTGTAGGTTCTCGTCTGCATGAGAACATTTTACTATTATTCTCCCGCCATATCAACCTGCCAGCGTCTGGTGCGGCGGCTGCTCCAGCCTGTCCAGGGTGGAGAAGCTGTATCCCATCTCAATCAGCTGCGGGATTATGCTGCGCAGGGCCTCCGGGCCGGTGGAGGCGCTGGCGCTGTCGTGCATGAGCACCACCGCGCTGTCCTTGCCCCGGCAGCCCTCCACCACCCGCTGGGCCAGGGTGTAGGCGTCGAGGGTGTAGCCCAGGTTGTCCCCGGGGTCCACGTTCCAGTCGTGGTAGACATAGCCCCGCCCGGCGCAGCCCTGGGTGAGCCGCTGCATTAGGCCGCCATCGCCGCTGGCGACGCGGCAGACGGTGTTGCCGCTGCCCCCTGGGAACCGCAGAAGGGTTGGGGTCTCCCCGGTGACGCTCTCAATTATTTCTGCGCAGGCCTCTGCCTCATCCCAGAACGCGGCTTCCGAGGAGTAGAGCAGGCTGTAGTCGTGGGTGTAGGCGTGCACCCCTATCCGGTGCCCCGCCTGATGGATCTGCTGCAGCAGCTCCGGGTGCTCCTCGGCGCTTTTGCCTATCACAAAGAAGGTGGCCGGCACCTGGTACTCCTCCAGCACCTCCAGTATCTCGGCGGTAACGGCGCTGGGCCCGTCGTCGAAGGTGAGGTAGACCGTCCCGCCCCCGGCCGGGACCGAGGCCTCCCTCGCAAGGGGCTGGCAGCAGAAAACTGTGCAGACCAGCAGCGCGGCGGCGGCGAACAGGGCGGCCGCAGCCCTCGGGCGCAGCCTCAGGATAAGGTAGGGCTTTTTCAATCGACACCATCCCTCACAGCGCGGGTACTTGTTGATTTTAGCTGCCCGCACATATATACTTATTATATTCAGCTAAAAAGTGGGATTTGACGAATGGAGGAAGAGATGGCAAACCGTCCCCTTATAATTGACTGCGACCCCGGAGTGGACGACCTCCAGGCCATCTTCATGGCCCGGGGCAGCGAGCAGTTTGATATTCTCGGCATCACCGCCGTGGCCGGAAACGTCCCCCTGGAGGCCACCGGCGCCAACGCCCTCTACATAGCAAAGCTGCTGGGCCTCGGCTGCCCGGTGGCCCTCGGCGCCGCAAGGCCCATGGTGTTCGAGATGCCGCGGGAGGCCTCCCACGGGGCCGGCGGCCTCGGGGGCATGGAGGTCCCAAGGGAGCAGGGCTTCTACAAAAAGCCCGCCTGGGAGCTCATATACGAAAAGGCGGTGGAGTGCGCTGGCAAGCTGGAGCTGCTGGCGGTGGGTCCGCTCACCAACATCGCCATTGCGGTGCTCAAATACCCCCAGCTCGCCGACCTCATAAAGCGGGTGGTGGTGATGGGCGGCTCCGCCACTGCCGGCAATGTCAGCCCCTACGCCGAGTTCAACGCCTATCAGGACCCCTTCGCCATGTCGGTGGTGCTGGAGGCCGGGTTTAAAAACCTGGTGCTGGTGGACCTGGACGCCTGCCACACCGCCTATCTCACCGACGCCGAGGCCAAGAGCGCCTGGGCGCTGGGCGACCCGGTGGGGGGCGCCCTCAAAAAGGTCATCACCTTCCGGCAGCAGACCCGCCGGGCCAACCTCGACTCCATGACCCCGGAGCAGAGGGAGAAGGTGCTGGACCGCAACGTGGCCTGCGACGCCGCCGCCGCGGCGGTGCTCATAGCCCCCTCAATAGCGGAGCTGGACTCCTTCTTTGTGATATGCGAGACCCAGAGCGGCCTCAACTACGGCCAGACGGTGGTGGACTGGACCAACCGCTTCAACCGCCACCCCAACGCCATCTTCACCCTTAAGATAGACCGGGACAAGTACGCCCAGCTGTACCTCGCCTGCATGACCAACCTGGCGGAAAGGAGCAAGGAGAATGAATAGCACCCCCGTTATTATGGACCTCGACACCGGGGTGGACGATATTCTGGCCCTCATGCTGGCTGCCTCTTCCGACAGGGTGGACATAAAGGCCATCACCACCTGCTTCGGCTCCGGCTCGCTGGACCAGGTGACCCTCAACACCCTAAAGGCGCTGGAGCTGCTGGGCCTTTCGGACATACCGGTGGCCCAGGGGGCAAGAAAGGGGATAATGTCCTCCCTCAAGACCTCCGCGAGAGGCCGGGCGCTGCTGGCCCCGGACGGCCTCGGCGGCGTCGCCGGCAAACTGCCCTTCCCCAAAAAGACCCCGGAGCCGGTCGGGGCCTGCCAGCTCATGGCGCAGGTGGTGGAGCAGAGCGACGGCGGGGTGATAATCGTCTGCTGCGGGCCGCTCACCAACGTGGCCACCTTCATCCTTGCCCACCCGGACCTGCTGCCCAGGATACAAGGCATCGCCGTCACCGGCGGGGCCATATTCGGCGGAGATCTCCTGCCCACGGTGGAGTTCAACATCGCCTCCGACCCGGAGGCCGCCGAGATAGTTATAAACAGCGGCCTCAAGGTGTTCCTCTGTGGTCTCGACGCCACCAACAAGGCGGTGGCCACCTTCGAGGACCGGGAGAGGTTCCGCCTTGCCGGCGGCAGGGTGGCGGAGCTGCTGTACGAGCCGCTCAAAAAGCTGGGAGAGTACAGCGAGCAGACCATGCACCGGGACGGCTTCCCCATTGCCGACGCCGCCACCGTGGCCTGGCTGCTTAACCCCGAGATCTTCGAGGTAAAGCCCTACTATGTGGAGGTGGACCTGGGCGGCCGGTACACGAGGGGCTGCACCGTCACCGACGTAAACGGCATAAACGGCTACCAGCCCAACGTGGTCATGGCCACCGGCATAAACCGGGAGGCCTACATAAAGATGATTACCGACGCCTTCAAGGTGTTCAAATCGAGGGAACAATGAACACTCCTCTAGTCATAATTTCTGCCATCTCACTGCTAATCTCGGCAGCCAGCCTCGCGGCGGTGCTGCTGCTCTACCGCTCCCTGCGCCGGGGAGACCAGGGCAGGGAGACCGCGGAGCTGCTCTCCCGGGAGCTCAGCCGCTCCCGCCAGGAGACCATAACCACCACCCAGGGCAGCATCAACTCCATGGCCCAGCTGCTCACCGGCTCCCAGCAGTCGCTGCAGAGGACGGTGACCGACGGCATGGCGGCGCTGGACGAGCGGTTCAAGGGCTTTACCCTCCAGAACGACCAGCGCATGGAGAGCATGCGCGCCACCCTGGAGAGCCGCCTTCGGTCCATCCAGGAGGACAACACCCGGCAGCTGGACAGCATGCGCAAAACGGTGGACGAAAAGCTGCAGAAATCCCTGGACGAAAAGTTCAACCAGAGCTTCAAGCTGGTGAGCGAGCGCCTCGAGCAGGTCTACCGGGGCCTCGGGGAGATGCAGACCCTCGCCACCGGGGTTGGGGACCTTAAAAAGGTGCTCTCCAACGTAAAGACCCGCGGCGTACTGGGCCAGAGACAGCTGGGGGCAATCCTCACCGCCACCCCCTCCCCCCACCACCCCCCGCCCCGGTGTCGGCCACATTAAAAAGGTGCTCTCCAACGTAAACACCCGCGGCGTTCTGCGGTAGATACTTCAGGGGGCAATCCCCACCGAGATCCTCTCCCCCGAGCAGTACCAGCAGAATGTGATGACCAAGCGCGGCTCCGGCAAGTATGTGGAGTACGCGGTGAAGATGCCGGGGGAGGACGGGAGCTTCGTCTACCTGCCCATCGACGCCAAGTTCCCCATGGACGCCTACAACGAGCTGCTGGAGGCCTATGATTCCGCCGACCAGGCCCAGGTGGACCGGGCCGCCGCCTCCCTCACCGCCAGGATAAAGTCCTTCGCCAAGGACATAAGCGACAAGTATATAAGCCCCCCCGACACCACCGACTTTGCAATAATGTTCCTGCCGGTGGAGGGCCTCTACGCCGAGGTGGTCCGCCGGGGCATGGTGGAGACGCTGCAGCGGGACTACCGTGTGAATGTTGCCGGCCCCACCACCATGGCGGCGCTGCTCAACAGCCTGCAGATGGGCTTTAAGACCCTGGCCATTCAGAAGCGCTCCAGCGAGGTCTGGCAGGTGCTGGGCGGGGTCAAGGCGGAGTTTGAGACCTTTGCCGCGGTGCTGGAGCGCACCCAGAGCCGCCTCAACCAGGCGGGGGCGGAGCTGGACAAGCTGGTCGGTGTGCGCACCCGCCAGATCCAGCGCAAGCTCAAGGACGTCACCGTGCTGCCGGAGCAGCGCGCCGCCCTGCTGGAGCTGCCGGAGTCGCCGGAGGGCGAAGAATAGAGTTTGAGGAGAGAGCCTTTGAGCGAGATTAAAACGCGCCCCGCCGCCGAGCGGGACATACCACTTATACTAAACTTTATAAAGCAGCTGGCGGAGTACGAGCGCATGAGCGACCAGGTGGTTGCCACCGGGGAGCTGCTGCGGGAGTGGCTGTTCCAGCGGCAGGTGGCGAAGGTCATCTTCGCCCTTGACGAAGAGGGCCGGGAGGTGGGCTTTGCCCTCTACTTCCACAACTACTCCACCTTTCTTGGCAGGGCCGGCATCTACCTTGAGGACCTGTTTGTGGAGCCGGAGAGCCGGGGCAGGGGATACGGCCTCGCCCTCATGCGGGAGCTTGCCCGCAGAGCGCGGGAGCTGGGCTGCGGCAGGATGGAGTGGTCCTGCCTCGACTGGAACACACCCAGCGCCGATTTCTACCGCTCCATCGGGGCAAGACCCAACGAGGGCTGGACGGTGTTCCGTATGACCGCGCCGGAGATTTCGGCCCTGGCCGACCGGGAGATATAGACGGCATGCAAAAGCGGCCGCGAAGGAAACCTTCCTTCGCGGCCGCTCTTTTAGCATCAGCCGGAAAAGGGCGTCAGAGCTTGTCCTCCGGGTTCTCCCGGAACACCGCCGGCAGGCGGCGCTTGTGGTGGCTTATGCTGTGGTAGCGGTTTATTATGGCTATATCCTCGGGAGCGCCCTCACCGGTGAGAATATACCGGTCGATGGCGCCGTAGGTGACCCCCATCTCCTTTTCGTCGGTCTGGCCCTCAAAGAGCCCGGCGGAGGGGGCTTTTTCTATGATCTCGGCCGGGGCGCCGAGCTGCCGCAGCAGCTGGTAAACCTCTCCCACCGTGAGGTCGCTTATGGGGTTGAAGTCAAAGGCCCCGTCCCCCCACTTGGTGAAGTAGCCCATGTACCTCTCGCTCCGGTTGCCGGTGCCGGCCACCAGCGCTTTGCGCTGGGCAGCCACGGTGTAGAGGGTGGTCATGCGAAGCCGAGGGGCTATGTTGGTGAGGGCTGCCCGGTTGAGCTCGTCCATTCCGGCGGCCTTCAGCGCCTGCAGCTCCGCCTGCTGTACGCCGCTTAGGTCCACCTGTATGCTCTCAATGCCGAATTTTTCGCAGAGCGTCCGGGCGTGCTGGAGGTCGGAGCCAAAGTTCTGCCGGGAGCCGCAGGGCATCACCACGCTGAGGGTGTCCTCGCAGGCAAGCTTGCAGAGTATGCCCACCAGAGCGCAGTCCTTGCCGCCGCTGTTGCCAAAGACAATGGCGCTGCAGCCGCTGTCCGCCAGCAGCCGGCGGATAAATTCCACCCGCTTTTCAATCTCGAGAGCGCAATCCATCTCATTCACCTCGCAGTAGGGGAGTATTTCTGCCGGGCCGCAACCCGGCTTTTCAAGTTGATTTTACACTATGGGATGCGCGCTTTCAACCGCTTTTATCACAAAAAAGAGCTCCCCCACAGGAGAGCTCTTTTGTCCAATGGTATGTGTATTAATCAGAGGGTGGGGAGCACGAAGGCGAGGATGAACAGCAGTGACAGCACGTACACGAGCGCCGGGACCTCCTTGGCCTTGCCGCGAGCGAGCTTGATCACGGTGAAGGAGATGAGGCCGAAGGCGATGCCGTCCGCTATGGAGTAGCCGAAGGGCATTACCGCCAGGGTGAGGAAGGCGGGGATGGCCTGCTCCATGTTGTTCCACTCTATGTTGAGCACGCCCTTTATCATGAACACGCCCACGATGATGAGAGCGGGAGCGGTGGCGGCGGAGGGAACGATGCTGGCCACGGGGGCGAGGAAGCAGGCAACCAGGAAGAGGATGCCCACCACCACAGAGGAGAGACCGGTGCGGGCGCCGTCCTCAATGCCGGTGGAGGACTCAACAAAGGTGGTGACGGTGGAGGTGCCCATCAGAGCGCCGCAGCAGGTGGCTATGGCGTCGGCGATAAGGGCCCTGGTGCCCTCGGGCATGTTGCCCTTCTCGTCCACCATGCCGGCGTTGGTGGCAGTGCCGATGAGGGTGCCGACGGTGTCAAAGCAGTCAACCATTGCAAAGGTGACGATGGCGGTTACCAGCGGGAGGATGCCGTGGCTGGCGAGGCCGCCGAAGCTGAGCTTAAAGAAGGTGGGGGCGAGGGTCACCTGGGAGATGGCAAAGCTCTCGGGGATGACGGTAACGCCCATGGGGATGCCGATGATGGTGGAGGCGACAATGCCGATGATGATGGCGCCCTTGACCTTGTAGGCAAGCAGCACGCCGGTTATCAGCAGGCCGATGATGCAGAGCAGCGCCGGGCCGCTGGTGATGGCGCCGAGGTCGGTGTAGGTCTCATATCCAACAATAAGCTTGGCGTTGAACATGCCTATCATGGTGATGAACAGACCGATGCCGGCGGAAATCGCGCTCTTGAGGAAGGCGGGGATAGAGCCAATGATCTGGTCACGCAGCGGGGAGATGGTCACCGCCAGGAAGACAAGGCCGGAGATGAAGACGATTGCGAGGCCCTGCTGCCAGGTGTAGCCCATGCCCAGGCAGATGGTGTAGGTGAAGTAGGTGTTGAGGCCCATGCCGGGGGCCTGAGCGAAGGGGACGTTGGCGATGAAGGCGGTCAGGAAGCTGCCGATGGCGGCGCTGACACAGGTGGCCACAGTGACTGCAGCATAGTCCATGCCGGTCTGGGACAGGTACATGGGGTTAACGAAGATGATGTAGGCCATTGCGAAGAAGGTGATGACGCCGCCGCGAATCTCGGTGGCCAGGGTCGTGTTGTGGGCCTTTAGCCCAAACAGCTTTTCCATTTCTTTCTCCTTTCCATTTGCGAATGACACGCGCCAACCCCTTGCCCCTCCAAAAAAACAAAAAACGCACAAATAAAAAACTACTTGCACGCTTGTTCTGTTGGCGGAATCCAATAGTCAGGCTATTTACGGTGCCCGGTAGAGACGCTGGAACCATATTATCCAGTATATATTGGCGGGTGTTATTCAGTTGACAGCTATATTGTAGCTGCTGATGGAACAAACCACAATCGGTAGAATAGCAAATCTTTATTATTAATGTTTTGTTAATTTTATGCCATTTACACAGCATGTTTGCGACAGAGGTCGACAGTTGGAGTAGGAGGCGGCGAAGGGCCGACCGGGACAGACAGCACATTCCCGACAGGGGCCAGTAAGCGGCAGGAGAAAAGCGGCGGCCGTGATGGCCGCCGCTTTTGGATGCAGCGTTGTTCAGGGGGCAAGGGTGAAGTCC
>CALXAK010000053.1 GCA_944386255.1 uncultured Clostridia bacterium | reverse complement strand
TATCGAACATCTTGTGGTAAACCGCCTCGTCCTGCTCAATCTTGGGCAGCTTGTAACGGCAGGAACCGAGAAATGCGGAGGGGGTGCGCCGGAGCAGCTCTATGTCGTGCTCGGTCTCGATCTTGTCGCTGATGTCTATAATGCGCTCCTCCAGGAAGCCCTGTATGCCGTTTAGCATACCGTAGACCTTGGCGCCCTGGTCGTGGGCGGTCTTAAAGACCCCCGCGAGGCTCGCGTTGATCACCGAGGTGGGTCCGCCGGACTGGCCGACAATTACATTGCCCTTCATGTTTCTTTTTCCTCCAAAGACTATAGCTAAGCCGAAAAGGCGTAACTTACATAGCGGTGGCAGAGCTCCCCCGCCCTTCCGGTGGCGGCGGGCAAGTCGGGCTCGTTGGGGGAGTCGGGGAAGAACTGGGGCTCAAGGCACACCCCGTACCGCCGGCGGTAGACCTTGCCGTCCTTGCCGGAGACCCCGGCCTCCCGGCCGATGCCGCTGCCGTCGTAGAACTGCAGCCCCGGCAGGTCGGAGAACACCTGCATCTCAATGCCGCTCTTGTCCCCGCGCAGCAGGGCCATCTCGCCGCTGCGGCCGCTGTCCGGCACAAAGCAGTGGTCGTACCCCTTGCCCACCCGCATCTGGGAGGCCCGGGAGCCCAGGTCCTGGGATATGGGCTTGCCGCAGGTGAAGTCAAAGGGGGTGCCCGCCACCGAAACGTATGGGGCCACCGAGATTCCATAGCGGTCGAGTTTAAGGTAGCGGCTGGCGTTTATGCGCAGGTAGTGGTCGGCGGCGCTGCCGCTGCCCTCGCCGTTAAGGTTGAAGTAGCTGTGGTGGGTCATGCTCACCGGGGTGTCCCGGTCGGACATGTAGAGGTAGTCGAACCGCAGGGCACCGTCCCGCAGGCTCACCCGCACCTCCACCGCGAGGTTGCCGGGGAAGCCCCCCTCTCCGTCGGGGCTGCGCAGGGCGAAGGAGAGCTCGTCCTCCCGGGCAATGCCGGAGAAGAGCCGCTTTGAAAAGCCCGCCTCCCCGCCGTGCAGGGTGCAGCCCTCCTCGTTCTGGGGCAGGATATACTCCCTGCCGTCCACCGAGAACCTGCCGCCCCTTATGCGGTTGGAGTAGCGGCCGATGGTGGCGCCAAAATAAAAGCGCCCCGCCTCATACTCCGCAAGGGTGTCGTAGCCCAGCACCAGGTCCCGCCGGGTGCCGTCCTCCTGCTGGTAAACCAGCTTCTGCAGCGTCACGCCGTATTCCAGTATGTGGGCGGTGAGGGGGCCGTCGCTTATGATGAACAGCTTCACCTGCCTGCCGTCCGCAAGGGCGCCAAAGGGTTTCACCTTTATGGATGCCATCCTCAAACCTCCTCACCGGAAATCTCGGCCGCGCCGGGGCGGAACCTGTGCGCAGAGCCTTTTTAGGCATTATAGACGCATTATATCACAGTTTTTATGGAAAAAAACAAAAAAATCCCGATATATTGCGATTTCGCGGCGATAATATACAGGAAAGGATGTGATACCGATGAATGCAAACTGCGAACTGCTCAACTTCATCAACAAGAACTCGGTGATGGGCCGGGACTCGGTGGACCACATTATCCCCCTGGTGGAGGACTCCTCCTTCCGGGAGCTGCTGGAGGGCATGCACGAGGACTACACCCGCATAAGCATTGCCTCCGAGGCGCTGCTGGCCGCAAAGGGGGAGAACCCGGACGGTGTGTCCGCCATCGCGAGGACCATGTCCGGGGCGATGATAGACTTCTCCACCATCGGCGACCGCAGCAGCGCGAAGTTTGCCTCCATGCTGCTGGAGGGCACCAAGCGTGGCCTCTCAGAGCTGGAGGAGAAGCTGCGCATCTACTCCGGCTCCCGGCAGGAGTACCTCAATCTCGCCGAGAGCTTTAAGCAGATGCTCGCCTCCAACCAGCAGAGTCTGGAGAGCTATCTCTGATCCCCCCGGCAGAAGAATTGCCGCGCCCGGCCGGGTGCGGCAATTCTGTCTCGGGTGCTGCTAGCGGTGCTGCCGGGCAGGCAGCCTCTCCCGCAGGTAGTAGGGCAGGGACATGAGCCCCCACACCGCCGCCAGCGCCGGCAGGTAGCCCAGCACAAACATCCGCTCGCCCAGCACCTGGCCCAGCATGGCTGTGAGGGGGTTGCCGGAGGGCTGGTTTATGAAAAGGAAGTTGGTGCCGAGGACGGCGTTAACTATGTACATCACCCCCGCCGTGGCAAACAGCACCAGGGCGCAGCGGGGCAGCGCCCTGGGCGAGGGCCTAAAGCCCCTCGCCAGCAGCAGCACCGGCAGCAGCACCAGCATTATGTGTATGCTGGAGGAGTGCAGGTGCATAAAGTTCCAGATGGGCAGCGCGGTCCAGCTGGGGAAGAGCAGCGCCGCGACAGCCCCCGGCAGGCAGAGGTAGTAGAGCAGCTCCGCCGCCAGGCGGTTGGGCCTCAGGGCGTACCAGAGCCCAACGAATATGTTTATGCTGCAGAGGTGGAAGGGCAGGTAGCCCGCCCCCCACTGGCCGGTGAGCAGCAGCATTATGTCCTTTGCCGCCTCGTCCAGCAGCATCAGCAGCGCCAGCACCCGCACAAACCGCATAAAGCCCCTCTGCGAGAGCCGCGGAGCGGCGCGGCAGGTCAGCGCGCAGAGCGCCCCGCAGAGCAGCAGCCAGAACAGGTGGGTGCCGGAAAAAAGCGAAAAAGCGGTGTAGCCGTCCCCGTAAACCCTCTCGGCGGTGGCGGCGGTGTACCAGAATTCAGACATCTAAAACTCCTTGACTTGGCTCCTCATATAACCCGCCGGCACCCGGCGAAATCATCCGGCAGCGGCAGGGCCCCCTCTATTACCGCCAGCTTCTCCCGGCGGCCCAGGCGCTTTACCCGCCTCTCCAGCCTGAGGGCGGAGCTTCTGTCCCCGGCGCACCAGGCTGCGGCGTAGCCGACCGGTTGGTGGGCCCTGGTGTACCGCGCCCCCCTCGCCCCGCCTGCGTGCTCCCGCAGCCGGCGCTCAAGGTCGGTGGTTATGCCGGTGTACAGCTCTCCTCCCCGGCAGACCAGTATGTATAAATAGTACATGCTATCCTCCGCACCATACTACTATACCATCCGGCGGCGCCGCCTGCAATGCCGGTGCCCCACAAAAAGCCCGGCCGGGGAGGGAGCACAGCGCCCCCTCCCCGGCCGGGCCGGCAAAGGCCGGTTTATTTCTTTCTGAAGAACAGCACCCCGATGCAGGCCGGGCCGCAGTGGCTGCAGATGGTGCAGCCGGCGGTGGTCACCAGCACCTCCTCGAAGGGGTGCAGCTCCTTCACAAGCTCCACCGCCTTCTTCACCAGCGGCTCCGGCACCAGGGAGTGGGTCACGAAGATGCGCTTTGTGTCCACATCCTCCCGGCCGGAGAGCCTGCCGCGGATGTAGTCCAGCACCGATTTCTCCATGGAGCCCCGGTACTTTTTGCCCACCTTCATGGCCCCGTCCACCACCTCAATCTCGGGGCGCAGCTGCAGGAGGTTCGCCCCCAGCGCCGCCACGGCGGAGCAGCGCCCGCCCTTTTTGAGGTAGTCCAGGGTCTGCAGCACAAAGCTCACGTCCAGCCTGCCCCGCATCTCTTCCAGGCGCTCAACTATCTCCGCAGCGCCCATGCCCGCCTTTGCCATCTCGGCGGCTGCCAGCACCAGGTGCCCCGAGCCGGAGGAGAGGTTGAGGCTGTCCACCACGTAGGTGTTGCCCACCTCCTCGGCGGCCATTCGGGCGTTCTGGTGGGTGACCGAGAGCTTGCTGGAGATGCTTATGTGAATTACGGTGTAGCCCTGGTCCACATACTTTTTGAAAACCTCCGCATAGGCGGGAGCCGGCACCGCCGAGGTCTTGGGCAGCTGGCTGGTCCTGTCCACATACTCAAAGACCTCCTTGGCGTGCACGTCCACACCGTCAGAGTAGAGCTGGTCCCCCAGGGCCACCCCCAGCGGCACCACATGTGCCCCGCTCCTCTCGTAGAGCTGGTCCGTAAGGTCGCAGGTGGAGTCGCAGGTGATTTTGATCTTTTCCATTTTTTATACTCTCCGTTTTATATACCGAGCCTATGACTCTGGGTTTTGGGCAGCGCCACCGTAAAGCTGGTGACGCCGCCGCCGCTTTCAACAACTATGCTGCCGGAATGCAGGTCCACAATCCTCTTTGCAATGGCAAGGCCAAGGCCGTTGCCTCTGGTGGAGTGGGACTCCTCCGCCTGGTAGAACTTCTGGAAGATGCGCTTCTGCTCCCGGGGCTCTATGTCGGGCCCGCGGTTCTGCACCGTGACCGCCAGGCTGTCCCCCTTTTCCTCAATGTCTATCTCTATCTGCTGGCCGGGGGGAGAAAACTTAATGGCGTTGTCAATGAGGTTTATGAACACCTGTTTCAGCAGCTCCTCGTTGGCCTCGATAAAGTATTCCCCGAACTCCAGCTTGAAGCCAAGGCGCTTCTCCTCCCAGCGCCTCTCCAACAGCAGCACGCAGGAGCGCAGCTGCTCCGAGAGGTTGTAGCGGGTGAGGTCGGTAAGTATCTTCTGGTTCTCCACCCGGGTGAGGTCCAGCACGTTGGTGGCCATGGAGGCCAGCCGCAGCGACTCCTCCTCTATTATGCCCAGGTACTCCAGCTTCTGCTCCTCGGTGAGCTTGCCCCGCTGCAGCAGCTTTGCAAAACCGGCAATGGAAACTATCGGGGTCTTGAACTCGTGGGAGAAGTTGTTTATAAAATCTCCCCGCAGCATCTCGGTGCTCTCCAGCTCCTCCGCCAGGGTGTTGAAGGAGTCGGTTATCTCCTTCACCGGCCCCAGCCTGCCAAAGGGCCTGCCGTAGCTGAGCCTCACCTTAAAGTTCCCGCCTGCCAGGCTCTGCATCCCCGAGAGCAGCCGGTCCACCGGCCGCAGCGAGACGCTCCCGGCGCAGAGCGCCGCCAGGGTGCCCACCACCACGCTGATAAATGCCATGAACACTATTGCGTGGTACACGCTGAGGTTCCTGCCGCCCAGCTGGTCCATCAGCCCCAGCTTTGCCAGGACGAAGACTGTGAGCGCCGCCACCAGTATCGCCACTAGCAGCACCAGGAACACCACCACCGAGAACATGAAGGAGAGGGCCAGCCTCCGCCTGCGTCTCCTGGCGCTCATGTCCTGCGCACCGCCTTGTAGCCAAGGCCCCGCACCGACTGTATCTCAAAGTCGGGGCAGTTTTCAAACCTCTTGCGCAGCCGGCCGATGTGCACCGTAACCGTCTCCCAGCCGGTGTCGCTCTCGGCCCCCCAGATTTCGTCCATGAGCTGGATGCGGGTGAATATCCTGCCGGGGTAGGAGAGCAGCTTGTATAAAAGGAGGAATTCCTTCTGGGGCAGGGTCTGGGTGCAGCCGCCCCAGCTCACCGTCATGGAGTCGTAGTCCAGCACCACGCCGCCAACCTCAATGCGCCGCTCGCTCACGATCTTGGCCCGTCGCAGCAGCGCCTTTATGCGCAGCAGCAGCTCCTCCTCGTCTATAGGCTTGGTCATGTAGTCGTCGGTGCCCACAAGAAAGCCCCGGTGCTTGTCGGCGGGGAGCTGCTTTGCGGATATCATGAGTATGGGCAGGTTGTTGTCCGCCTCCCTGATGGTGGAGGTGAAGTCGTAGCCGTCCATCACCGGCATCATTATGTCCAGTACCACCAGGTCTATCTGCTCCCGCTCCAGCGCCTCCAGCGCCTCGGCGCCGTCCGCCGCGCAGGTAACGGTGTACCCTGCGTCCAGCAGCACCGCCTCCAGCAGCCTGCGGGTGTTCTTGTCGTCATCCGCCACCAGTATGTGGAACAAGCGCCGCCACCTCCCCACCATTAATTCTGGGCGCGCATTGTAAACTGAATCTAAACTTTGAGCCGCCTTTTTATAATGATAACATTATTGTCCCGCCTTCGCCAGTGCCCGGCGGACAGCAGAGCGCCCCCGCGGCCATTTAGGGCCGCGGGGGCGCTGGGGTGGTATGCGGTTTTTGGGCTCAAACCCCCGGCCAGGGGTCCGGCTGCGGCGCCACCGGCGCCATCGCCTCCGCCCTGAAAAGGCCGTCGGCACCGCGCTCCCCGGCCGTCTCCAGGCGGGGCAGCCCCAGCGGGCGCAGGGGCCTTTGCAGCAGCCCCTCCCGCAGCAGCTGCCGGGCGTCGGCCAGCGCCTGCTCCCGCTCCTCAGCCGCGGCCCTCGCCACCAGCCAGCTGCAGGAGGGGTAGTGCAGCAGCTCCCAGCCGGGCAGGCTGTCCCGGTGGGTGCTAAAGCCCACAAGGCAGTCCAGCCCGCCCTCCGGCAGCTCTCCCAGCAGCGCGGTCAGCGTGGGCCGCCCGAGTGAGACCCGCTCCTGGCGCAGCAGCTCCTCCCGGGGGCGGGGGAGGGGGGAGCCGAACAGGATGCGCCGCACCCCGGCGAGGTTGAAGGCCTCCAGCCTCAAAAGGCAAAGCCCGGTTTGCCGCCCCGTATCTTTGCGGCCCGGCTCTTTCATACCTGCTCGCAGCGGCCCACCTGGGCGTCGGGGTGCAGTTCCACCTGCTCGCTGTACTGCAGCAGGTCTATTTTGCAGCCCTCGCCCACCGCCACAACCCGGCCGGAGACCCGGCGGGCGGTGACGTTTTCTATGGCGATGGTGTCCCCCTCGATGCAGTCCTCCACCAGCAGCCTGCCGTCACCGTGGCCGAGGGAGGAGAGCAGCGGCAGCCGCGGGCTGCGCCGGCCCATGTCCGGCCGGTAGACGGATATGCTGCTGCCGCCTATGCTGCCCACCGAGCTGGTGCTTGCGAGGATTATCTCCAGCTTTTCGGCGTTGAGCAGGCCCTCCAGCTTTATTCTGCCGGAGATCTTGGCCTCCTCGGCCTCGGCGGAGGAGGCGTTCAGCACCCCCGCCACCTTGAGTTCGCCGGCGCGCACCCGGAGGCAATCGAGGCTGCCCGCAACCTTCATCTCCCCTTCGGCCGCAACCTCGCCCTCCAGCGAGGCCGAGCCCGCCACCTTGAGCTCCCCGGCGGTGAGACCCGCAGCCCCCTTGAAGGAGCCGGACACCTTTACTTCGCCCGAGCAGGTGAGCTCCCCGGCCGCCCTGAGCGACCCGGAGCAGCTAAGGCTCTCGCAGCGCACCGCCCCTTCAATGCGGGTGCTGCCGCTGACCTTTATCTCCCCGTACTCCCCGGGGGCTATATCTCCGTTGCCGGATATCTTTATGTTGTACGCCATCAGTGCCTCTCCTTTTTAAATATCTTTATTATGTCCTTGGTTATGTCCTCAATCTCTCTGCCGTCCTTCATAAGCCGCACCCGCCTTATCTCCTCGAGGTGAAAGCTCCTCTCCCCAAAGGCGGTGTCCAGCAGCAGCAGCTCCTGGGCTCTCTCCCTGCCGGCGAGCTGCTTTGCCAGCTCGTCCAGCAGCACGTCCTCCTTCATGCTGAGTATTAGCTCAATCCTCTGGCAGACCAGCTGCTCCGGGAAGAAGGTCTCCTGGCCGGTGGAGGTGGACTTTTTGATGAACCACTCCTCCGGGATAAGTCCCTTGCGCTTCCAGCGGTAGAGCGCCCCGTAGGATATGCCGTATTTTGCCAGCAGGCTCTTTTTGGATATCAGCTGCTGGTCCGCGGGCTGAATTGCCTGTTGCTGCAATCCCGTCGCCTCCTTTCGGTTACCGTAACAATGTTACGACACTATATTACCGTAACATTGTTACGCTGTCAAGGGTTTTTTCAGGGGACCCGGAAAAAATTTTTCCGGAGTCCCCTTGTTTCAGTCCGACCCGGCCATGAGCCACTCGGCGGCCCTAAGGCCGTCCACCGCCGCGGAGGTTATCCCCCCGGCCCAGCCCGCCCCTTCGCCGCAGGGATAGAGGCCCATCACCGAGCAGCAGCCGTCCCGGTCCCTCGGTATGCGCACCGGGGAGGAGGAGCGGGTCTCGGGGCAGGTGAGCACCGCCTCCGGGTGGGCGAAGCCCCGCAGCTTCCGGTCCAGCAGTTTTAGTCCCTCGGCCATGCCGTCGCAGACAAAGCCCGGCAGGACCCTGCGTATGTCCCCGGGGGTCACCCCCGGCAGGGCGGTGGGCTGCACCCGGCCAAAGCCGCCGGAGGCCCGCCCGGCCAGGAAATCCCCCACCGTCTGGGAGATCGGCAGCCCGCCCCCCAGCCGGAAGGCGCGGGTCTCCATCTCCCGCTGAAAGGCCACCCCGTCCAGCGGGTCGCCCCCAAAGTAGTCCTGCACCCCCACGCTCACCAGCAGGGCGGAGTTGGCGTTTATCCCGTCCCGGCGGGAGGAGCTCATGCCGTTGGTGACCACCCCGTCCGGCTCGCTGGAGGCGTTGAGCACCACCCCTCCGGGGCACATGCAGAAGGTGAACACCCCTCTGCCGTCCGGCAGGTGGCAGGAGAGCCGGTAGTCGGCGGCCCCAAGGGCGGGGTGGCCCGCAAACCTCCCGTACTGGGCGAGGTTTATGTCCTGCTGCAGGTGCTCTATCCTGGCGCCCACGGCAAAGGGCTTGGGCGCAAGCTCCACCCCCAGCCGCCGCAGCATCCGGAAGGTGTCCCGGGCGGAGTGGCCGGGGGCCAGTATCAGCCGGCGGCAGGGCAGGCGGAAGCTCCCGGCGGAGGACTCCACCTCCAGCTCCTCCACCGCCCCGTTACGGAGCCTTATGCCGCAGAGGGTGTTTAAAAACCGCACCTCGCCCCCCAGCGACTCTATCTCCCGGCGGATGGATTTCACCACCTCCACCAAAAGGTCGGTGCCGATGTGGGGCTTTGCGTCCCAGAGTATCCTCTGCCCGGCCCCGTGCTCCGCAAAGGTGCGCAGCACAAAGCCTATGCGCCTGTCCTTTATGCCGGTGGCAAGCTTGCCGTCCGAGAAGGTCCCGGCCCCGCCCTCGCCGAACTGTATGTTGGAGCGGGGGTCGAGGGGCCCGCCGGAAAAAAAGCCCTGCACCGCCCGAAGCCTCGAGTCCGCGTCGGCGCCGCGCTCCAGCACCAGCGGCTTGAGGCCCGCCCGGGCCAGCAGCAGCGCCGCGAACATCCCCGCCGGGCCGAAACCCACCACCACCGGCCGCAGCTCCCCGGGGCCGAGGCTGGGTATGGCGTAGTCCGGCTCGCGGTAGGTTTCCGGTCGGAACCTCTTCAGCTGTCCCGCCCGCCGGGGGCTGTCCGGCTCCGGCAGCAGAAAGGCGCAGATAAAAATCACCCTCTCCCGGTCCCGGGCGTCCACCGACCGCCGGTACAGCCGCGCCCCCTCGAACAGGCCCTCCGGCGCCGAGAGCTCCCGCTCAAGGCTCCGGGGCAGCTGGTCAAAGGGGAAGTCCAGCGGCAGCTTTATATTCCTTATTATCAGCAACTCTGCACCTCCCGCAGGTATTCCGCAATGCCCTGGGCGGCGGCGTGGGCCGACGCCCAGCAGAAGGCGAGGTTGTAGCCCCCGCAGTCCCCGTCCACGTTCAGCACCTCTCCTGCGGCAAAAAGGCCCCGCGCCTTTTTGGACATGAGGTTTTCAAAGAACTGGGCGGTGCTGGCGCCCCCGGCGCTCACCTGGGCCTCCCGGAAGCCGGCGGTGCCGGTGACCGGCAGCTCCAGCCCCTTTATGGCGGAGGCCAGCGCCCGGACAACCTCCTCACCGAGCTGCCCGGCCGGGGCGGCGGGGCTGCCGCCGCAGCTTTTGAGCAGCACCTGGCCGAGGCGCTTGTTTATGAACCCGGCGAACAGCTCCCCCGCCGGGCGCTCCGGGTGCAGCCGGGCCATCTCCAGCAGATGGGAGGCTATGTGGGCCTGCTGCATCTCCGGCAGAAGGTCCAGCTCCACACGGGGGTCCTCCCCCCTGGCGAGGCGGGACACCTGCAGCACCGGCGGGCCGGATATGCCGTAGTCGCAGAAGAGTATCTCCCCCTGTTCGCTGCGCGCCCCGTCGCCGGAGCGAAGGGTGACGGCGCCCTGCACCTTAATGCCCTTCAGCTGCCGCACAAGGGAGGTTTCGGTGCGCAGCTGCACAAGACTGGGGAACACCGGCTCGATCTTGTGGCCGAGGCCTTTGAGTATGGCGTAGCCGTCCTCACCCCCGAGCTTCCCGCCGGCGCTCCCGCCGGCGGCCACCAGAAGGGCGCAGAACTCCATCCCACCGGCCGTGGTCTCGAGGGCAAAGCCGCCATCACTCCTTGCAACCTGCAGCGCCCGCGTCCCGGTGAGCAGCCGCACCCCCAGCTCCAGCGCCTCAAACCGCAGCGCGTCCACCACCGACCCCGCCTGCAGCGACATGGGGTAGACCCGCCCCCGCTCGTCGTGGCAGAAGAGCACCCCCAGCGAGCGGAAGAACTCCCGCTGCTCCCGGTAGCCGAACCGCTCCAGCAGCCGGGCGGCGAGGGCGCTGTCCCCGTGGTAGCAGCCCTGCTCGAGCTGCAGGTTTGTGATGTTGCAGCGGCCGTTGCCGGTGACCGCAAGCTTGCGGCCCACCCGCTCCGCCGCCTCCAGCACCGTCACCCGGGCCTTTGGCAGCTCCCGCTTCAGCATCACCGCGGCGGCCAGCCCGCAGGCCCCGCCGCCTATTATGCCAACCTCTTTTATTCTCCCCACCCCCGCTCTCAGACCGGCTCCGGGCCGAAGTCAAGGCTAAAGCTGCAGTCCCCGGTCCTTGTAATGCGGGTGGAGAAGAAGGCCTGCAGCGCCCTCTGCATCCTCTCGGGGTCGCTGGCCGCCATGGTCTCCATGGTGGAGTGCATGGCAAGCTGCGGCAGGCCTATGTCCACCGTGGGCAGGGTCAGCTGGCCTATGGATATGTTCCCAAGGGTGCTCCCGCCCCGCTTGTCCGCCCGGTTGGAGTAGTACTGCACCGGCACCCTGGCGTGGCGGCATATCTCGGAGAACACCCCGGCGCTGAAGGAGTCGGTGGCGTAGAGCGGGCTCTGCTTTATCATTATCCCGCCCCCCAGCTCCGGCCGGTCGCAGGGGTGGTGCAGCTCCGGGTGGTTGGGGTGCAGGCCGTGGCCGTTGTCGCAGGACACCGCGAAGGACCAGGCCAGCGCCCGGCGCAGCTCCTCCTCCCCGGCGTTCAGCCCCCCGGCGATGGCGCGCACCGTCCCGGCCAGCAGGGTGGAGCCCGCCCCGTCGGTGCCGCTGGAACCGGTCTCCTCCCGGTTGAACACCGCCGCCACCGGTATCATCCCGAAGGGGCGTGCCCTGCAGATGGCCTCCAGCGACCCGAACACCGAGCTCAGGTTGTCCAGCCTCGGGGAGCAGATGAACTCGTCCGAGAGCCCAAAGGCAAACCCGCTCTCGGCGCTCACCGCAAAGAGGTCCCAGCCGGTTATCTCCTCGGGCCTGCACCCGGCGGCGGCGGCCACCGCCCGGAGCAGCCGGTTTTCGCCCCCCGCCAGCCCCGCAAGGGGCAGCAGGTCGCAGCAGATGTCGAGCTTTGCGCCCCCGGCCGTCTCGGCCCTGAGGTGCGGCGCCACCGAGGGTATTGCCATTACCGCCCGGCCGAGGTTTACCGGCCGGCTGCACACCCCGCTCAGGGTGCGCAGGGTCACCCTCCCGGCGGCGGTGAGGGGCCGGTCCAGCCAGCTGGGCAGCACCGGCCCGCCGTAGGGCTCCCCCACCAGCCGCAGATAGCCGCCCGCGGTGCAGTCCCCTCGTATGCGAAGGGCGGGGGAGTCGCAGTGGCTCTCGGCTATGGCAAAGGGGCCGAAGCCCTCCTTGGGCACACGAAAGGCGATAAGCGCCCCCAGGTTCTGGGTGAGGTAGTAGCTCCCGCCCGGCTCTATGGTGAAGTCCAGCCCCAGGTCGAGGGGCTGGAACCCCGCCTCCCGCAGCATTTTTGCCCCCTCCTCCACCGCCTGGTAACAGGTGGGGGAGCGGTGTATGAAGTCGAGCATCCGCTGGTTGTAGGACATGGGTTTGCCTCCCGCTATTTTTGTTTGATTATATCCCAATTCAGGGAGGATTTGAATACCAGCATTTTCCGGCCAAAGTTTGTGGTATTTTGCTGGTGAAAGGTTTACATATAGGTTAAAATTTGCTAAAATTATTTGACACAAGCCAGGAGGCGAAATAATGAGGACTACAATAAAGGATATCGCCGAGCGCACCGGATTTTCAATTGCAACGGTGTCGATGGTTCTCAGCGGCAAGGACCGCCGCATCTCCGAGCCCACCCGGGCAAAGGTGCTGGAGGTGGCGAAGGAGCTCAACTACCGGCCCAACCAGGCGGCGGTGAACCTAAAACTCAACCGCAGCATGACCATAGGCCTTGTCTGCCCGGATATCAGCAACGAGTACTACGCCAGCATCGCCAAGGGCATAGAGGACGTCTGCCGCACCCGTGGCTTCAGCCTCATGCTCTGCAACACCTCCGGCAGCTGGGAGCGGGAGTTTGAGTACCTCGAGATCCTCGAGAGCAAAGGGGTGGACGGGGTGATGATCTTCAATGCCCCCAACGCCAGCACCGAGAACATGCGGCGCCTTGCCGAGCGCCTCGCCCAGGACAACCTGCCGGTGGTGCACGCCGACTACCTGCCGGAGATAGACCGCTCCCTTCCCAACTGGAGCTATGTGGTGGCGGACAGCTATGTGGGCGGCAGGGTGGCCGCCGAGCACCTCTGGGACCTGGGCCACCGCAGGATCTGCATCTTCTCCGGCCCCCCGCAGTTCAACACCGTCCGCAAGAGGGTGCTGGGGTTTGAAAATGTGCTTGAGGAGCGGGGCGGCTGCATAGAGCCGGGGCTCAAGTTCTACGGGGACTTCAGCTTCAACTGCGGCCTCTCCCAGGCAAAGGCGGTGGCGGACTGCGGCTGCACCGCCGTGTTCGCCGCCAACGACATGATGGCCCTCGGGCTCATCCACGCCCTGCGCCGCATGGGCCTGCAGGTCCCGGGGGACATCTCGGTCATCGGCTTCGACAACATCTTCGCCGGGGAGATCGCCGAGGTGGCGCTCACCACTGTGGACCAGTCCAGCTTTGAGGTGGGCCAGCGGGCGGGCCGCATACTCTGCGACGCCGCCGAAAAGAAGCTCAGCGGCCCTCAGGACATACATCTCATTCCAAGGCTCATCGTCCGGGACAGCACCGGCCCCGCAAAGGCGTGAGCTGCCCGGCGCCAGAAAGCCGCCCGCACCCCCAGGGGTGCGGGCGGCTTTTCCTACCGCTGCATATCGATGAGCTCCCGGAGCCTCCCCCCGGTGGGCACCGCCTCGGGGCCCTGGTGGGTAATGTAGTGGCCCGCCACGGCGTTGCCCGCCTTTGTGGCCGCCACCGGGTCCCGGCTCTCAAGGTACTCCACAAGGAAGCCGGCGGTAAAGCTGTCCCCGGCGCCAACGGTGCTTATTATCCTGCCGAGGTCGATGGGCGGGTGCAGAGTGAGCTCCCCATTCGCCACCAGCATAACCGGCTCCGGGCCCTCCCGGGCCACGATTATGTTGTCCCTGCGGGCAAAGGCCAGCGCCGCCCGCCGGGGGTCACTCTCCCCGGAGAGCAGCATGAACTCGTCGCTCACCGAGCCGAAAATTATGTCGCAGTGCTGCATAAGCTCCAAAAAACCCTGCCGCCGCTCAGGGGTCATGGGGCAGGACTCCGGCCTCAGGTTGAGGTCCAGGCTCACCAGCACCCCCCTGCTGCGGGCGAGGGAGGCGTACTCTATCACCGGTTCTATCTCCAGCGGCCTTATGGCGAACTCGGTGCCGGTGATGTGCAGCGCCGCCAGGTCGTCGAGGTAGCTCTCTTTGAAGTCCCCGGCCACGAAGCTTGGCACAGCTCCCCCCGGCGGGTTGCACTGGATCATGGTCTTCTCGCCCCTTTCGTCCAGCACCGCCAGCAGGAAGGTCATGATGGGGTAGTCCCGCGGCGCCCTCGACATGTCCACCCGGCAGTCCTCCAGCTCCTTTACGCAGAAGTCGCCAAAGCTGTCCCGGCTCAGCCGGGTGAGGAAGTAGGGCCTGACCCCGAGCCTGCCCAGTATCGCGGCCACGTTGCCGCCCCCGCCTCCCAGCTTGAAGGTGGCCTTGGGGGGGTTGAGATCGCTTTTTGAGTGGTCGCCATCCTTTATGGCCAGCAGCCTCGAGCGCATCTCCCCGTAGGGTATTATCAGGTCGACGTTGGTGTCGCCGAACACCATTATCCTTCCGCTCATTCCTCAGCCGCCTCCTTTGCTCTGCGGCAGAATTCCCGCACCAGGGCGATATCCTTGCGCACCAGCACCCCGTTCTCCTTGACGCTGGTCTTGGTGAGCGAGTCCACCCCGGCGGGGCGCACCGCCCGGATGGCGTCCGCCACATTGTCCGGCCCGAGGCCGCCCGCGAGTATCACCGGCAGCTTCACCGCCTCCACAATCGCCCGGTCCACCCGCCAGTCGTGGGTGACCCCGGCGGCGCCGATGGCGTCAAGCCCCGGGTTGTAGGTGTCCAGCAGCAGGAAGTCGCAGTAGGGTTCGTAGCTCTTTGCAAGCTCCACGCACTCCATGCCGGACACGGCAATGGCCATCATTATCTTTATGTCCGGCCGGGCGGTCCTGAAGATCTTCATGTCCTCCACCGCCCCCGCCGGCTTCATGCAGAAGTGTATTACGTCCGGGTTCAGCCTGGAGCAGCGGTCGATGGTGGTCTCAACGTCGTCCGAGGCGTCTATGAGCACCTTCACCGCCGAGTCCCCAACCGCCCGGTAGATCTCGAGAGCGGTGGCCTCGTCAATGCAGCAGGGGCAGTTCTCGTTGCCCACCAAAAGGCCTATGTGGTCCGCCCCGGCCTTGACCACCTCCACCGCCTCCTCCGGGTCCACAAGGGAATATATCTGGGTAATCATGGGCGTTTGCCTCCTGTTTGCAGTTTTGTCGGGGATGCCCCGCAACACAATGGTACCACATCCCGGGCGCTTTAGGCTGCTGAATTATTGCCCTCTCTTTTGTGCAGATTGGACAACCGG
>CALXAK010000052.1 GCA_944386255.1 uncultured Clostridia bacterium | reverse complement strand
AGGGCCCCCTTGACCAGCCGGTGGGCTCGGAGGTGGTGGTTTTCGACCTTGAGACCACCGGCCTCTCCTCCGCCAGCGACCGCATAACCGAAATCGGCGCGGTGGTGCTGCGGGACGGGGAGCCTGCTGAGCAGTTCTCCACCTTTGTGGACCCGGGCAGAAGCCTCAGCCCCGAGATTGTAAAGCTCACCGGCATCACCGACGAGATGCTAAGGGGCGCCCCCTCGGAGCAGCAGGCGGTGGCGGAGTTTTTGAGCTTCGCCGCCGGCCGTCCCCTGGCCGCCCACAACGCCGACTTTGACTCTTCCTTTATAAAGGCCGCCATGCTCCGCTGCGGCCTGGAGGGCGAACTCACCGTAATCGACACCCTGCGCCTTACCCAGAGCCTCTATCCCGGGCGCAAAAAGTACACCCTTGACGCGGTCACCGCCGCGCTGGGGCTGCCCAAGTTCAACCACCACCGCGCCACCGACGACGCCGTGGCCGCGGCGCTCATACTGGCAAAATGCATCGCCGAGCTGGAGGGCAGGGGGGTGGGCAGGCTGCAGGAGATAAATTCCGCCCTCGGCAACCGCAGCTACCGCCACGGCAAGCCCTGCCACATGATTCTGCTGGCCAAAAACAAGACCGGCCTTAAAAACCTCTACCGCCTTGTCACCACCGCCCACCTCAAGCACTACTACCGCAAGCCCCGGGTGCTAAGAAGCGAGCTTATGAAGTACCGGGAGGGGCTCATAAGCGGCTCCGCCTGCGAGCAGGGGGAGGTTTTCCGCGCGCTGGTGGAGGGGCGCAGCTGGTCAAGGGTAAAGCAGCTGGCGGAAAAGTACGACTACCTTGAGGTGCAGCCCCTTTGCAACAACGCCTTCATGCTGAGAAACGGCGAAGCCCCCGACCAGCAGGCGCTCATAGACCTGAACCTGCAGGTCATCCGCCTCGGGGAGCAGCTGGGCAAACCGGTGGTGGCCACCTGCGATGTCCACTTTATAGACGAGAAGGACGGCATCTACCGGCAGATACTGCTGGCCGGTCAGGGCTTTGAGGACGCCGAAAAGCAGCCGCCGCTCATCTTCAGGACCACCGGGGAGATGCTGGAGGAGTTCAGCTATCTGCCCCAGGACAAGGCCCGGGAGATAGTCATAGAAAACCCCAACATGATTGCCGACATGATAGAGGAGGACATGCAGCCCATCCCGGACGGCACCTTCACCCCCAACATCGAGGGAGCCGAGGAGGAGCTGCGGAAGGTCGCCAACGAGAACTTTGAAAAGCTCTACTCCAAGGCCCCGTCCCTCTTCCGCGAGAGGCTGGAGAAGGAGCTGGGTTCCATAATCCAGCACGGCTTTGCGGTGCTCTACATCATCGCCCGTCGGCTTGTGATGAAGTCCGAGTCGGACGGCTACCACGTGGGCTCCAGGGGCTCGGTGGGCTCCTGCTTTGTGGCCAACCTTGTGGGCATATCCGAGGTTAACCCCCTGCCGCCCCACTACCGCTGCGACGGCTGCGGCCATGTGGAGCTCATCCCCGACGCCGGCTCCGGCTTTGACGTGCCGGACAAGCCCTGCCCCGAGTGCGGCAGGCTCATGAAGGGGGACGGCCACGATATTCCCTTTGAGACCTTCCTCGGCTTCAAGGGGGACAAGAGCCCGGATATCGACCTCAACTTCTCCGGGGTCTACCAGACCTCCGCCCACCGCTACACCGAGGAGCTCTTTGGCCCGGACAACGTCTTTAAGGCCGGCACCATCTCGGCGCTGCAGGACAAGACCTCCTACGGCTATGTCAAAAAATACCTGGAGGAGCGGGGCCTCAGCGTCAGCCGCGCGGAGGAGAACCGGCTCACCGTCGGCTGCACCGGGATAAAAAAGACCACCGGCCAGCACCCGGGCGGAATGGTGGTCATACCCACCGGGTACGAGATCTGCGACTTCACCCCCGCCCAGCACCCCGCCGATTCCGCCGACAGCGAGGTGGTCACCACCCACTTCGACTTCAACTCCATGCACGACACCATCCTCAAGCTGGACGAGCTGGGCCACGATGTGCCCACCATCTACAAGCTGCTGGAGGAGTACAGCGGCATGAGCGTAAACGACCTGCCCATGAACGACGAGGGGGTGTTCAAGCTCTTCACCTCCTGCGAGCCGCTAAAAATCCGCCCGGAGGACATTGATTTCCCCATCGGCACCCTGGGCATCCCCGAGATGGGCACTGGCTTCTCCTGCCAGCTCATTCTGGAGAGTCAGCCCAAAAACTTCTCCGACCTGCTGCAGATTTCCGGCCTCTCCCACGGCACCGACGTCTGGACCGGCAACGCCCAGGAGCTGATCCGCAGCGGTACCTGCAGCATCAGCGAGGTTATTGGCACCCGGGACAGCATCATGGTCTACCTCATCAAAAAGGGCCTCGACCCCTCCATGGCCTTTGAGATAATGGAGATAACCCGAAAGGGCAAGGCGCTGGCGAAGTTCACCGAGCAGCACTACCAGGCCTTCAAGGAGCACAATGTGCCGGACTGGTATGTGGAGAGCTGCAAGAAGATAAAGTACATGTTCCCCAAGGCCCACGCCGCCGCCTACGTCACCTCCGCCATACGCATAGCCTGGTTCAAGCTGTATAAACCCCTTGTCTTCTACGCCGCCTGGTTCACCGTCCGGGGGGATTCCATAGACATGGAGGCGGCCCTCGGGGGCTTCAAGGTGGCCCGGCGGCGGATGGAGGAGCTCAAGGACAAGATGCGGGACCCGTCGAGAAAGGCTCCCAAGGACGCCGACGTGCTGCTGGCGCTGCAGATGACCTGCGAGATGTTGGCAAGGGGCTGCGAGTTCCTGCCGGTGGACCTCTACGCCTCCGACTCGGAGCGCTACATCATAGAGGACGGGAGGATACGCCTGCCCTTTGTGGCCATAAAGGGGGTGGGCCTCACCGCCGCGCGGGCCCTCAAGGCCGCGGTGAGTTCCGGAGGCGAGCTGCTCTCTGCGGAGGACCTGCTCTCCTTTCCGGGGGTCACCCAGTCGCTCATCGACGCCCTGGACCAGCAGGGGGCCCTGGGCTCGGTGCCCAAAACCAGCCAGATATCCTTCTTTTAAACCAAAAGCATGCAAAAAAGCCGCCCCCACGATGCAGTGGGAGCGGCTTTGCCGCTGTGGCTACAGGTTTTCCGCCAGCTGGTCCAGGAAGGACTGCTCACCAAAGGTGTTTATCTTCCAGAACATGGCCTGGCTGCCGCCGGAGGTTATGGCGGATATCTTCACCGGGCTGTCGGGGCTGCCCTTAAAGAGGGTTACGTTCATGCTCACCCGGTTGCCGCCGAGAAAGCTGTAGCGCTCAAACACCAGCACCCTGCACTGGGCCCCGCCCTCGCCGAAATAGGAACTGTCCTCCAGGCTGGCGGAGGTGCTGCCGCCCAGCACTATGTCCTGTATCCTGCCAGCCAGCTGGTCGATGTCGCCGTTCTTTTCGATTTCAAACTTTGCCATTTGTGCTCTCCTTCATGTTTTTAGCCCGCTCAATCAGCTTTTTGTAGATCAGCAGAATGTCCGGCTCGCTGCACCTTTCATCCAGCTGCTCCACCGGTATCCAGGCCACGCCGCTGTTCTCGTCCGGCTTTGCGCGCAGGTGGCGGGTGTCCTCAGATATCAGTATGTAGGAGGCGTTAATGTGCAGGTGCGCCGGCACATATGCGCCCCTTTTGTAGTGGTTTTCCACCGTGAGTATGTCCAGCGACGCCATGCCCCGGCTGAGCGGCCGCAGGTCCTCGGCGCCGGTCTCCTCCTGTGCCTCCCGCAGCGCCACCGCCAGGAGATCCCCGTCCCCGTCGCAGTGGCCCCCGGTCCAGGCCCAGGACCTGTATATGTTGTGGTAGACCATCAGCACATTTTTGAGCTCCGGGTCCATCACAAAGCCGGAGCTGGTCATGTGGTAGAGGCTGTTTGCACGGGTGAGTATGCTGTCCCCGTCCCTTAGGCAGGCCTCCAGCACAATCTCACGCTCCGCCTTCTCCTCCTCGGTGGGGGGCAGGTATGCCCGGATTTCATCAAGATAGTTCATAGTCCGCTCCTTTGAAATACTCCTCCAGGAACCAGATGAGGCTCCTGTCCACCGCCACCGCCCTGCCCTCAAGGTAGGCGAGCGATGAACCGTCGCCCGGGTGGAAGGTGAGCTTGTAGGCGCAGCGCGCCTGACGGGTTATTCTGTAGCGCCGGTTTATCTCCCCAATGCCGTATTTGCCGTCCCCCAGCAGCGGGGAACCAAGGTAGGCGAGGTGCGCCCTTATCTGGTGGGTCCTGCCGGTGACCAGCTCCACCTCAAGGAGGTTGAGCTCCCCCCGGCGGGCCAGCAGCCTCACCCCCGTGGCAATGGGCTTCCAGCCCGGCAGCTCACGGGAGCCCACCCGCACCGAGTTTGCCTCGGCGTCCTTTAAGAGAAAGGCCCTGTAGAGCCCGTCCTTCGGCGGCCTGCCGACGCTCACGGCGAGGTACCGCTTGTCGATGAGCCGCTGCTTTACCATCCTGTCCAGCTCCGCCAGGCTCTCCCGGTCCTTGGCCGCCAGCACCAGCCCGGCTGTGCCCCGGTCCAGCCGGTTGCAGAGCGCCGGGGTGAAAGCCTCGTCCTCCCGGGGCTGGTATTCCCCCTTTTCAAAGAGGTAGCGGAGAAAACGGTTTATAAGCGTGTCCCGGGTCATGCGGCCGTCGTCGTCGTGCACCAGCAGGCCCGCGGGCTTGTAGAGCACCGCCATCCGCTCGTCCTCGTAGACGGGGGAGAGACCCTTTGCGGCCCCCATAAAGTCCGGCAGCTTCCTCTGCCTGGAGAAGAGCTCGTCGTTTATATACATCTCCACCAGGTCCCCGGCTCTGAGCCGGGTGGAGGCCTCGCACCGGCGGCCGTTCACCTTTATGCGCTTCTTTCTTATATACCGGTACATCATCGGCCCCGGCAGGCCGGGAACGCATTTCTCTATAAACCGCGACAGCCTCTGGCCGTCGTCCGCAGCGCTTATCTCAAAACTCTTCATGTCACCAATAATTGAGGGAACGAATTTTTGCAAACTGTTGTTTGCGGCTGCCAAAGGTGATATAATGACAAAGGCCGCCGCCGCTGGCATTGCCTTGCAGTTAAAAGTATAATAGAATTATACATGTTTTTCGGGGATTAACAACCAACTGCGAGGGAAATATGGTATTGGACCATAAAGGCCACAGGGAGCGGCTGAAAAACAGGTTTCGCAAAACCGGCCTCAACGGCTTTGAGCCCCACAATGTGCTGGAACTCATACTCTTCTACAGCATCCCGCGCCGGGACACCAACCTCATCGCCCACCGGCTCATCAACACCTTCGGCAGCTTTGACAGGGTGCTGGAGGCGGACTACGAGGACCTTTGCCGGGTGGAGGGCGTGGGCAAGAACACTGCAACCCTCCTCAAGCTGATGCTGGAGAGCTACAGGTACTACCAGCAGGAGCGGGACAGGGAGGTGTTTGTGGCGAGCTCCACCTCCGCAACCAAGAAGTTTGCCGTGTCCTGCTTTGTGGGTGAGAGCCGGGAGGTGTTCTACCTATTCTGTCTCGACTCCTCCCTTCGCCTTATCAACAGGGTCAAGGTCTCGGAAGGGGGCGTCTCATCCACCCCTCTTTCGGTGAGGCGCGTGGTGGAGATTGCCACCCAGAACAAGGCCAGCGCGGTGATAATGGCCCACAACCACCCATCCGGGGACGTCATGGCCTCCGCCTCCGACATCCTCGCCACCAAGCGGATGTTCAAAGCTCTCGAGATGATAGACGTGGAGCTGCTGGACCACATAATAGTCGCCGGCAACCGCAGCATATCCCTTGCGGACGCGGGCATAATCCAGGACGCCAAAAACAGCTGAGTGCCAGAATATGTTTAAACTTGTCTCAAAATACAAACCCACCGGCGACCAGCCGGAGGCAATAGCCGCCCTAACCGAAGGGGTGCTCCGGGGGGACCGGGAGCAGACCCTCATGGGGGTAACCGGCTCCGGCAAGACCTTTACCATGGCAAATGTAATAGCCAACGTGAACAAGCCTACCCTGGTGCTTGCCCACAACAAGACCCTTGCCGCCCAGCTCTGCTCCGAGTTCCGGGAGTTTTTCCCCGAGAACGCGGTGGAGTACTTTGTGTCCTACTACGACTACTACCAGCCCGAGGCCTACATCCCCTCCACCGACACCTATATTGAGAAAGACAGCGCCGTAAACGACGAGATAGACCGCCTGCGCCACTCCGCCACCGCCGCCCTCTCGGAGCGGGACGACGTCATAATAGTGGCCAGCGTCTCCTGCATCTACTCCCTCGGCAACCCCATCGACTACCGCCGCATGATCCTCTCTCTGCGCCCCGGCACCGAAATGCCAAGGGACGAGATACTCCGGCGGCTGGTGGACATGCAGTATGAGCGCAACGACGTGGGCTTTGAGCGCAACCGGTTCAGGGTCCGCGGGGACGTGGTGGAGATATACCCCGCCTACTACGAGGACACCGCCATCCGGGTGGAGATGTTCGGGGACGAGGTGGACCGCATAAGCGAGATAAACGTGGTCACCGGCCAGCAGCTGCGGCAGCTGAACCACATCGCCCTCTACCCGGCCTCCCACTATGTCATCCCGAGGGATGTGCTCATGGAAAAGCTGCAGGAGCTGCGCCGGGAGGCGGACCAGCAGGTAAAGATATTCACCGAGGCCGGCAAGCTCATAGAGGCCCAGCGCATAGCCGAGCGGGTGAACTACGACATAGAGATGCTCACCGAGATAGGCTTCTGCAAGGGCATCGAGAACTACTCCCGGGTGCTCTCCGGCCGGGAGCCGGGCAGCATACCCTTTACCCTCATCGACTACTTCCCCAAGGATTTTCTCATGTTCGTGGACGAGTCCCACGTCATGCTCCCGCAGCTGCGGGCCATGTACGGCGGGGACTACGCCCGCAAGAAGAACCTTGTGGACTACGGTTTCCGGCTGCCCTCCGCCTACGACAACCGGCCGCTCAGGTTCGAGGAGTTTTACGACAAGGTGCACCAGGTCATCTTCACCAGCGCCACCCCTGGCGACTTTGAAAAGCAGCACTCCACCCAGATTGTGGAGCAGATAATCCGCCCCACCGGCCTTGTGGACCCGGAGATCGTGGTAAAACCCACCGCCGGGCAGATAGACGACCTCATGGGGGAGATAAACCAGCGGGTGGAGAGGAAGGAGCGGGTGCTCATAACCACCCTCACCAAGAAGATGGCGGAGGACCTCACCGACTACCTCTGGGAGCGGGGGATAAAGGTGCGCTACATGCACTACGACGAGGACACCATCGAGCGCCTGGAGATAATCCGCGACCTTCCCATGGGCGAGTTCGACGTGCTGGTTGGCATAAACCTGCTGCGGGAGGGCCTCGACATCCCCGAGGTCTCGCTGGTGCTCATTCTGGGCGCGGACAAGGAGGGCTTCCTTCGCAGCGAGCGCTCGCTGGTGCAGACCATCGGCCGGGCCGCCCGCAACGTCAACGGCAAGGTCATAATGTACGCCGACGCGGTCACCCCCTCCATGGAGGCGGCAATAGGGGAGACCTACCGCCGCCGGGAGATTCAGCAGCGCTACAACAAGGAGCACGGCATAACCCCCACCTCCATTGTAAAGGATATAAGGGATGTAATAGAGATCTCCGGACGGGACAACCGCAACAAGAAGTCCGGCCGCAAACCCCAGAAGCAGATGTCCCACCGGGAGGTGGTGGAGGCCATCGAGCGCCTGACCAAGGAGATGAAACAGGCGGCACTGCTGCTGGAGTTCGAGTATGCGGCGAAGCTGCGGGATATGATAAACGAGCTTAAAAAACAGCTCTGATTGCATGAGGTAAAGTTTTGGCAAATGACAGCATAATCATCCGGGGGGCCAGGGAGCACAACCTCAAAAACGTGGACCTCACCCTCCCGCGGGACAGGTTCATTGTAATGACCGGCCTCTCCGGCTCCGGCAAATCCTCCCTCGCCTTCGACACCATCTACGCCGACGGCCAGAGGAGGTATATCGAGAGCCTCTCCTCCTACGCCCGGATGTTCCTGGGCCAGATGGAGAAGCCGGACGTGGACTCCATAGAGGGACTTTCCCCTGCCATATCCATCGACCAGAAGACCACCTCCAAAAACCCCCGTTCCACCGTGGGCACCGTCACCGAGATATACGACTACATGCGCCTGCTCTACGCCCGGGTGGGCGTGCCCCACTGCCCGGTCTGCGGCCGGGAGATACGCCAGCAGACGGTGGACGAGATTGTGGACAGCGTGCTGGCCCTGCCGGAGCGCACAAGGTTTATGGTGCTGGCCCCGGTGGTGCGCGGGCGCAAGGGTACCCACCAGAAGGAGTTTGACTCCGCCCGCCGCGCCGGCTTTGCGAGGGTGCGGGTGGACGGCATCGTCTACGACCTCTCGGACGAAATCGAGCTCAACAAGAACCAGAAGCACACGGTGGAGGTGGTGGTGGACCGGCTGGTGATAGGCCCGGACTGCCGCGGCCGCCTCAGCGACTCGGTGGAGACCGCGCTCTCCATAACCGGCGGGATCGTCGGGGTTTCGGTGGTGGACGGGGAGGATATGCTCTTCTCCCAGAGCTACGCCTGCCCCGAGCACGGGGTCAGCATAGAGGAGCTCACCCCCCGCATGTTCTCCTTCAACAACCCCTTTGGCGCCTGCCCCAAGTGCAGCGGCCTTGGCACCTTCCTCCGGGTGGACCCGGACATGATTGTCCCCAACCAGAACCTCTCCATAAGGGAGGGGGCCATCAAGGCCAGCGGCTGGGGCTACTCCGACGGCAGCGTCTCCAAGATGTACATGGACGCCCTCGCCGCCCAGTACGGCTTTACGGTGGATATGCCCTTTGCCGACATCCCCGAGGCGGGGAAGAAGGCCATCTTCTTCGGCACCGAGGGGGTGCCCCTAAAGCTGCGCCGCCAGAACGAGTACGGCTTTGGGGCCTACAACCGGGAGTTTGAGGGGATCGTAAACAACCTGGAGCGCCGCTTCCGGGAGACCACCAGCGACTGGATGAAGGAGGAGATAGCCTCCTCCATGAGCGAGGTGGAGTGCCCCGACTGCCACGGCAGAAGGCTGAAACCCACCTCCCTCGCGGTGACGGTGGGGGGCAAAAACATAATGGAGCTCACCGACATGTCGGTGGTAAAGCTGCTGGAGTTCTGCAAGGGGCTGCAGCTCTCCCCCCAGGAGATGCTCATTGCCGAGCGCATCCTCAAGGAGATGATATCGAGGCTCGGCTTCCTCAACAACGTGGGCCTCGGCTACCTCACACTCTCCCGGGCCGCCTCCACCCTCTCGGGCGGGGAGAGCCAGCGCATACGCCTCGCCACCCAGATCGGCTCCTCCCTCATGGGTGTGCTCTACATTTTGGACGAGCCCAGCATAGGCCTGCACCAGCGGGACAACAACAAGCTGATTGACGCCCTAAAACGCCTTCGGGACCTCGGCAACACCCTCATTGTGGTGGAGCACGATGAGGACACCATGCGCGCCGCCGACTACATTGTGGACGTGGGCCCGGGGGCGGGGGTGAACGGCGGCAACATAGTCTGCGCCGGCACTCTCGAGGACATTATGAACTGCCCTGAGTCGGTAACCGGGGCCTACCTCTCCGGGCGCAGGAAAATAGAGGTCCCCAAAACCCGCCGGCCCGGCAACGGCAAAAAGCTCTCGGTTATCGGCGCCGCCCAGAACAACCTGCAGGACATAGACGTGGACATCCCCCTGGGCTGCTTCGTCTGCGTAACCGGGGTCTCCGGCTCCGGCAAGTCCTCGCTGGTGAACGAGGTGCTCTACAAGCGCCTTAGCGCCGAGCTCAACCGCAGCAGATCCAAGGGCGGCCGCTGCCGGGAGATAACCGGCATCGAAAACCTGGACAAGGTCATCGGCATAGACCAGGCCCCCATCGGCCGCACCCCGCGCTCCAACCCCGCCACCTACACCGGCGTGTTCACCTATATCAGGGACGTGTTCGCCTCCTCCAACGAGGCGAGGATCCGCGGCTTCGGCCCCGGGCGCTTCTCCTTCAATGTGAAGGGCGGCCGGTGCGAGGCCTGCGAGGGGGACGGCATTGTAAAAATCGAGATGCACTTCCTGCCGGACATCTACGTCCCCTGCGAGGTCTGCAAGGGCCGGCGCTACAACCGGGAGACGCTGGAGGTGAAGTTCAAGGGCAGGTCCATCTACGACGTGCTGGAGATGACGGTGGAGGAGGCGATGGGCTTCTTCGAGAACATCCCCAAAATATACTCCAAAATCAAGACCCTCAACGACGTGGGCCTCGGCTATGTAAAGCTGGGCCAGCCCGCCACCACCCTCTCTGGGGGCGAAGCGCAGCGGGTGAAACTCGCCTGCGAACTCTCCAAGCGCAGCATCGGCAGGACCCTCTATGTGCTGGACGAGCCCACCACCGGCCTTCACACCGCCGATGTGCACAAGCTCATCGAGGTGCTGCAGCGCCTGGTGGATGCGGGCAACACTGTGGTGGTGATAGAGCACAACCTGGACGTGATAAAGACCGCCGACTACATCATCGACCTCGGACCCGACGGCGGCGACGGCGGTGGCCGGGTGGTGGCCACCGGCACCCCTGAGCAGGTGGCGGCAGTGCCTGAGTCCTACACCGGCCAGTTTCTAAAGCCTCTGCTCGAGCGATAACTGCCTTTGGAGGGAGCCCCCTTTGCGAGGCTCCCTCCTTTTTCATAATGCCAAAAGGTCTGAACATAATATCCTATAGGTGTTGTGGTTTGAGCAGGAAGGACATAGATTACATCTTTAAATACATCATCGCCATCGCCGCCGCGCTGGCGCTGCTGCTCAATTTTGAGACGGTTCTTCGGGCGGCGGGGCGGGTGGCGTCGGCGGCCACCCCGCTCTTTGTGGGGGTGCTCATCGCCTATATGGTGGACGCCCCGGCGGGCCTTTTCCGCAGGAAACTTCTGTCCCGGCCGGCCTTTTCCCGCATGAGCGAGAGGGGAAAGCTGGGGCTTTCCATTTTTGCGGCCTATATGCTGCTGCTGTCGGTGGTGGCGTTTCTTGTGCTGGTGTTTATTCCCAGTCTCATGCGGAGCCTCTACTCCTTCCTCTTTGACCTGTCGGGCCAGCTGGAGCAGCTGCTGGCGTGGGTCTCCGACTGGGCCGGAGGCATTTTCGACCCTCAGCGGCTCACCGACACGGTGAACGGCCTTCTGGCCTCCCTGAGGCAGCTGCTGGAGGAGCGGTCCTCCGCCATAAGCGACGGTGCGGTGAGCGCCATCGGCAGCGTCTGGGAGGTGGTGTACAATGGCTTCTTCGGCCTCGTGTTCTCCGCCTACATCCTCATGAGCCGCTCGAGGGTCCGGGAGCTGGGCGGCAAGCTGCTGCGGGTGCTGTTCCACGAACCCATGCGCACCGCGGTAAGAAGGCTGTTCGTAAAGTTCCATGTGACCTTCCGGCGCTATATATTCGGCCAGATGACCGACGCTCTAATCCTCGGAACCCTCTGCTTTGTGGGGATGCTGGCGCTGGGGCTGCCCTACGCCTCCGGAATAAGCGTGCTGCTGGCCATAATGTCCCTCATCCCGGTCAGCGGTACCATGATAGGCACCATCCTCTCCGCCCTCATACTGCTGCCGGGAAACCCATTCGACAGCCTGGTGTTCGTGATATTCGTGATGATACTCCAGCAGGTGGAGAACAACCTTATCTACCCCAAGGTGGTGGGGGACGCCCTCGGAATAGACGGCATGTTCGTCTTTGCCGGGGTGGTGATGGGGGGCGGGCTCTTCGGCATAAAGGGCATGATACTGGGGGTGCCGGCCACCGCCTTTCTCTACTCCCTGCTCTCGGACATCTCCGGCATAAAAAAGCGCAGAACCCAGGGCAATATTCGAGTTGACAGTTCCCGCGCCGGGGAATAGAATGGTAATGCAGCCGGGCGCGGCGGCCCCATCCGCGCAATATTTTATGAGGAAAGGGGAAGGTGAGAGGTTTTGGAAAACCCGTCAGGACGAAGTAGCTTTGGCACATGCAATGCACGTCTTATGGGCCGCTCGCTTTCCGCGGGCCTCCTTTAGCTGCGGCTGTGCTGACGTCACTTCTGCCGATGGGCCGGGTTTTTATATCCCGGTCTTTAATTCTGCAAAGGAGATGATTCAGTTGGGGAGTTTCTCAGATTAATCGACGAAAAGAAGTATAAAGAGGTGCGGGAGCTCTTCTCCAAGGTGAACGCGGTGGACCTGGCCGAGTTCATAAGCGAGATGGACCCGGAGGATGAGCGCCTGGTGATCCTCTTCAGGCTCATGCCCAAGGAGTTTGGAGCCGAGGTGTTCGCCTACCTTGACCGGGACGCCCAGCAGCGGGTGGTCCAGGGCATAAGCGACAAGGAGCTGCGCGGCATAATGGACGAGCTGTTCCTGGACGACACGGTGGACTTTATCGAGGAGATGCCTGCGTCCATCGTCCGCAGGGTAATAAAGCTCGCCGACCACGAGACCCGCAAGCAGATAAACCAGCTGCTGATGTACCCGGACGACTCCGCCGGCAGTCTCATGACCACCGAGTACATGGAGGCTAAGACCGGCTGGAGCATAGCCCAGGCTATAGCCAGCGTCAGGAGCCAGTGTGAGGACATGGAGTTCATCTCCACCCTCTTTGTCACCGACGGCGCCCGCCACCTCAAGGGTTCGGTGCTCTTGAAGGACCTTCTCGCCGCCTCGGACAGCGACAGCGTCGCGTCAATAGTCAACACCAACATCAACTTTGTCTCCACCCTCACCGACCAGGCGGAGGTGGCGGACATGTTTAAGCGCTACGACCTTGTGACCCTGCCGGTGGTGGACGGGGAGCAGCGTCTGGTGGGCATAATTTCCATCGACGACATTGTGGACGTCATAGACGAGGAGGCCACCGAGGATATATACAAGATGGCCGCCATGGAGCCCATTGAGCAGAGCTACTCCGACGCGGGGGTCTTCACCCTGGCGAGGAAGCGCATCGTCTGGCTGGCGGTGCTCATGATCTCCTCCACCGTCACCGGCTTTATCATCGAGCGGTTCCAGGCAGCTCTCGCGGCAAATGTGCTGCTGGTGTCCTTTATACCTATGCTGATGGACACCGGCGGCAATGCCAGCAGCCAGACCTCCGCCTCGGTGATAAGGGCGCTGGTGCTCAAGGAGGTGGCCTTCAGGGACATTTTCAAGGTCATCTGGAAGGAGTTCCGGGTGAGCGTGATTGTGGGAGCGGGCATAGCTGCTCTCAACTTTTTGAGGGTGATGCTCTTCAACCGCAACCTGCTGGTGGCGCTGGTGGTCTCGGCAACACTGTTTATAGTGATAGTGGTTTCCAAGATAGTGGGCTGCGTGCTGCCCATGTTCGCCCAGCGGATCCATCTGGACCCCGCCCTCATGGCAAGCCCCATGATAACCACCATTGTGGACGCGGTGGCGCTGCTGGTCTACTTCGGCATTGCATCGCAGGTGTTCGGCATTGCGGTTTGACCCCAGTAAAAAGAGAATCCCGGAAGGCCCTCGCGGCCTCCCGGGATTTTTGCATGTTCTGCGCCTTCTCTCACCTTTTGCGAAGGCCGTTGGATGAAAAGTGGTCCCTTGTGAGCTTTACAGCTACCCCCGAGAGCCCCAGCACCGCCACAAGGTTTGGTATCACCATGAGACCGTTGAGGGTTTCGGAGATGTCGTAGGCGAGGCCCAGGGGAATGGTGGCGCCGTACACCACCACCGCCAGGAATATCACCTGGTAAACCCTTGAGAACCGCTCGCTGCCGGTGAGGTACTCAAAGCACCGCACACCGTAGAGCGACCAGGTGAGCATGGTGGAGAAGGCGAAGAGCATCAGCGCCAGCGCCACAAAGAGGCTGCCGAATTTGTCGCCGAACACACTGGCAAAGGCGCTTATGGGCAGGATGTCCTTGCTGCCGGTGCCGTATTCAATCCCGACGCCGCTCATGAGCACCGCAAGGCAGGTGATGGAGCAGATGACGATGGTGTCAAAGAACACCTCAAACACGCCATACATGCCCTGCTTGACAGGGTCGTCGGTGTCCGCGGCGGCGTGGGCGATGGGCGCGGAGCCCTGGCCGGCCTCGTTGGAGAAGAGCCCGCGGCCGATGCCGCCCTTCATTGCGGCCTTGAGGGTGATGCCTACCGCGCCGCCCACAAAGGACTCGGGTGCAAAAGCGCCCACAAATATCGACTTCAGCACAGGGCCGATGGAACCGATGTTGACCAGTATCACGACCAGCGCACAGAGGATGTAGATGCAGCTCATCACAGGCACAATGGTTTCCGCCGCCCGGCCAATGCGCTTTATGCCCCCGATCAGCACCACCGCCAGGATCGCCGCGGTGGCAACGCCTATGCAGAGGGCGATGACGTCGTGGGCGCTACCCGCCGAGGGCACAAAGATCTCAATGGCGGTGGTCATGGCGTTGACCATGCTGCTTATCTGGGACAGGCACCCGATGCCGAAAGCGGCGAGGGCCCCCAGAATGCAGAAGATGCAGCCAAGCCACCTCCAGTTCCGGCCAAGGCCGTTCTGGATGTAGTACATGGGCCCGCCGACCCATTCGCCCTTTGAGTTGCGCTCGCGGTATTTGAGCGCCAGCAGTACCTCGGTGTACTTGGTGGCCATGCCAACGAGTCCCGAGACCCAGAGCCAGAACACAGCGCCCGGTCCGCCGGTGATGATTGCGCCGGACACCCCCACAATGTTTCCGGTGCCGATGGTGGCGGCAAGGGCGGTGGACACCGCCTGGAAGGGAGCTACCGAACCGCTGCCGGCGGATCTCCGGGTAAACACCTTGCCGAGGGTGTTTTTCATAATGTATCCGAAGTGCCTGAACTGCACAAAGCCAAGGCGTACCGTGAGGTATACCCCGGTGCCTATGAGCAGTATCATGGTTGGCCAGCCCCAGGCAAAGCTGTTGACGTGGCTGTTAATGGTCTCTATTAGCTGCATACTTTCCTCCTAAAGCAGATTGCGGCTGTTTGCGGCGCGCCGCGGTGCCCTTTGCTCAGTATTTGTCTATGGCCGCGAAGAGCCGTCCCTTTTTGGTGACCCGCTGCACCCCGCAGAACCGGAACCTGCCCCGGTGCCGCACCGAAACAACATCCCCCTGTTCCAAAAGCCTGCCGGGAGAAGAGCACTCGAGGGAGTTTACATACACCAGCTTCTCCTCAAACAGCTTGGCCGCTGCGGTGCGGGACAGCCCGTACACCGCTGCGACCAGCGCATCCACCCGCTGGGAGGCGGTGTTGACCTCAAGGTGCTGCGGTTCGGCCGCAAGCAGCGCCGGCAGCTCCAGGAGTACCCTGCATTTGACGCTGGTGCGCCGCACGCTCTCGAGGTTTTCGGCGATGTACCGGGCGCTGGTGTCGAGGCAGAAGAGATAACCCGAGCCGTCCTTTATGACAATGTCACCCAGCTTCTCCCGCACAATGCCCAGCGACATCACCGCCCCGAGAAAATCCCGGTGGGTGAGGGCCTCGGAGAACTTTGCGCTCTTCGGCGATATCTCCACGCAGCTTATGGGGAACTCGGGCGGGTAACCCAGCTCCTCCTCGCTCCCGAAGCAGGCGATCTGCCGCTCGGCGCCCTCGTAACCCCCAAAGGTGGAGAAGCTGCCGAGTTTTCTCCTCATGCTCTGCAGCGCGCCCAGCTCCGCCATGGTGAGAAAGCCGCTAAAAAAATATATGCCCCTCGATCCGGCCCTATCCGAGAGCTCGGCAAAGCGCTTCTCCAGCAGCTGTAGGTCCTGGTTCATAGCCATCCTCCTGCTTGAGATTATACCATCAATTTGCCGCCGCGTCCCCGGAGAAAGGCCAGAAAGTCGAGTTGACAAGAATTAATGTGAATATTATTATAAATCTAAATCGGATTGGCTAAACGTTTTATCAATTTTAACCAAACCAAGGAGGACGAAATGGCAGAAAAGCGCAAGATAATAATGGACGTGGACACCGGCTCGGATGACGCCGTTGCCCTCATGCTCGCCATGCTGGACGACTACTACGACCTTCTGGGCATCACCACCGTAAACGGCAACCTGGAGGTAAAGCTCACCACCGAGAACACCCTTCGAATGGTGGAGTTCCTCGGCAAACAGGACGAGGTAAAGGTGTATAGGGGCGCTGACCTGCCCCTCGTATCCACCCTGCTGCCCACCACCCCTCAGTCGCTGCTGCCCATCCCCCGGCGGGAAGGGGAGTCCATCCCGGAGGGCCTGCACCACGCCGCCCACATCCCCACCCCCAGCTTCACCATAAAGGAGCAGCCCGAGAGCGCAATGGTGTGGCTCATCGAGACCCTGTTGGCCTCGAAGGACAGGGAGATAACCCTGGTCCCGGTGGGCCCCCTCACCAACATAGCCCTCGCCATGCGGGCGGACCCCCGCATCATACCCAAGATCCGGGAGATAGTCATCATGGGCGGCGCCAGCGAGAGGGCCGGCAGCAAGTCCATGGGCGCTGAGTTCAACGCCTGGATTGACCCGGAGGCGCTGGAGATAGTGCTCCAGTCCGGCTGCGACATTACCATCGTCCCGCTGGACGCGACCTTTGCCGCCTACCTCACCGAGCAGGACGCCCAGCGCATACGGGACATCGGCTCCCCCGAGGCGGATATGGTGGCAAGCTTGGTGCTCAAGTACGGCACCGCCGAGCTGCTGGCCGCCCAGAAGGAGAAGCACATCCCCATGCACGACTCCCTCGCCCTCTGTGCGGTGCAGTTCCCGGAGGTGCTCAAAACGGTGGAGTGCAACTGCCACACCGACATATCCATGGGCTTTGCCTACGGCCAGACCATCATCGACAAGCGCCCCGGCTCCACCACCCCCAGGAACTGCAGGTTCGCCCTGGGAGCCGACCGGGAGATGTTTGTGAACTGGATAATCGGCATCCTGGAAAAGAAGACCGCCCGCAAGGGCGCCTGAGCCAAGGAGGAAGAAAATGGCTGACAAGCGTAAGATAATAATGGACGTGGACACCGGCTCGGACGACGCCGTGGCCCTCATGATGGCCATGCTGGACCCGAGAATCGACCTTCTGGGCGTCACCACCGTAAACGGCAACCTGGAGGTAAAGCTCACCACCGAGAACACCCTTCGAATGGTGGAATTCATGGGCAGGCAGGACAGCGTAAAGGTGTATAGGGGAGCCGACCTGCCCCTCGTCTCCACCCTGCTGCCCAACACCGAGCAGTCCATGCACCCAATCCCCATGCGGGAGGAGAAGGTCCCGGCCGGCCTGCACCACGCCACCCACATCCCCACCCCCAGCTTCACCATAAAGGAGCAGCCCGAGAGCGCCGCGGTCTGGCTCATAAAGACCCTCTTGGCCTCAGAGGATGGTGAGATAACCCTGGTGCCGGTGGGCCCCCTCACCAACATCGCCATCGCCATGCGGGCGGACCCCCGCATCATCCCTAAGATCCGGGAGATAATCATAATGGGCGGCGGCACCGAGGGCAACATCACCCCCTGCGCCGAGTACAACGTCTGGGTGGACCCGGAGGCGATGGAGATAGTGCTCCAGTCCGGCTGCCCCATAACCCTCTGCTCCCTCGACTCCACCCACGCCGGCTACCTCACCAAGCAGGACGCCGAGGAGATAAGGGCCATTGGCACTCCCAAAGCCGCCATGGCTGCCGACCTCATCCTCAAGTACGGCGCCGGCGGCGACCTCTCCCACGAGGGCGCCGAGGTGCAGCGCATACCCATCCACGACGCCCTTGCGGTCTGCTCGGTGGTCTACCCCCAGGTGCTCAAGGTGAAGGAGTGCAACTGCCACACCGATATTTCCAAGGGATTTGGCTACGGCCAGACCATGATGGACCGCCGGGAGGGGCAGTACGAGCCCCACAACTGCCGCTTCGGCGTCGGCGCCGACCGGGAGCTCTTCCGCTCCTGGATAATTGACCTGCTCACCGCCGACCGGGACAGCAGCAGATAAAACCCTCTAAAAAACGCCTCGGAACCGCTTGTTCTGGGGCGTTTTTGTGCTGATTTTAAACAGTTTGTGGCCTTTATGCAGCTTTATCATCTAAATTTATGTCAAACACTTGAAATCGCTAAAATATATGGTATTATAGTTCCTCGTGGGCATTTTTCAGGTGTCTAACAACAACATATAGGGGTGGTAACAAATGGACCGCATGGTTGGCACAGTATCTATGGGTGTCAGGGCTCCGATTATCCGCTCGGGCGACGACCTGGTGACGGTGGTCACCGACTCGGTGCTGGGCGCACTCAAAGAGGTCGGCTTCCAGCTCCGGGACAGGGACGTGGTGGCCATCACCGAGGCCATTGTGGCGAGGGCCCAGGGCAACTACGCCACCGTTGACCAGATAGCTGCCGACGTGAGGGCAAAGCTGGGCGGCGGCACCGTGGGGGTTGTGTTCCCCATACTCAGCCGCAACCGCTTCGCCATCTGCCTTCGCGGCATCGCCAAGGGCGCCGGCAAAATTGTGCTCATGCTCTCCTATCCCTCCGACGAGGTGGGCAACCATCTTATCGAGATGGAGGCGCTGGACGAGAAGGGGGTAAACCCCTACACCGACCGGCTCACCCTCGAGCAGTACAGGGAGCTCTTTGGCTACAAGAAGCACCCCTTCACCGGCATCGACTATGTGGAGTACTACGGCGACCTCATAAAGGAGTGCGGCGCCGAGTGCGAGATAGTCTTCGCCAACGACCCCAGGGCCATTCTGGACTACACCAGGGATGTGCTCTGCTGCGACATACACACAAGGGCCCGCACCAAGCGCCAGATACTCGAGGCCGGCGGCGAGCGGGTGCTCTGCCTGGACGAGATACTGAATTCCCCAGTGGAGGGCAGCGGCTGCAACGAGCAGTACGGCCTGCTGGGCTCCAACAAGGCCACCGAGGACACGGTAAAGCTCTTCCCACGGGACTGCCAGAAGCTGGTGGAGGACATACAGGACCGGTTCCTCCAGCTCACCGGAAAGCATGTTGAGGTGATGGTCTACGGCGACGGCGCCTTCAAGGACCCGGTGGGCAAGATCTGGGAGCTGGCCGACCCGGTGGTCTCCCCGGCCCACACCGAGGGACTCAAGGGCACCCCCAACGAGCTCAAGCTCAAGTACCTCGCGGACAACGACTTTGCCGGACTCTCCGGCGAGGAGCTCCGCGAGGCCATAAGGGAGGAGATACGCCGCAAGGACGGCGACCTGGTGGGTAAGATGTCCTCCGAGGGCACCACCCCGAGGCGCCTCATAGACCTCATCGGTTCCCTCTGTGACCTCACCTCCGGCAGCGGCGACAAGGGTACCCCCATCGTCTACATCCGCGGCTACTTTGACAACTACACCAACGACTGACCAATAAAGGGCGGGCCCATGCCCGCCCCTTTTGCAACTGAAAGCTGGAAGGAGCACAGCATGAGCAGAGAGAACCCCGGCAACCCTCAGAGCATAATGCAGCAGCGCTTCGGCCGCGACTGTCTCATTGCCCTTGCCACCGTCCGGGAGGGCAAGCCCCAGGTCCGCGCCGTCAACGCCTACTACCAGGACGGCGCGTTCTATGTGGTCACCAACGCCTCCTCCAAAAAGATGCGGGACATCGCCGCCGACCCCAGCATCGCCATCGCCGGGGACTGGTTCACCGCCCAGGGCAGGGGAGAGGACCTTGGGGAGTTCCGCTCCGAGCAAAACGCCCCCCTTGCCGGAAAGCTGAAGACAGTTTTCGCCGCCTGGATAGGCAACGGCCACTCGGACCTCGAGAGCCCCGACACCCATATCCTGCGGCTCCGGCTGGAGCGGGGGCTGCTACTCTCCAACGGCCACAGAATAGAGCTCACATTCTGACATGTTTCCAGATGCAGGCAGCGGGAGGGCACGCCCTCCCGCTGTTCTTTTTGCACCCCCCAGCAAAACCGCCCTAACCCCGGCAGCGGGCGAGGGCCAACACCGCGCCGGAGTAGAGAGCTGCCGGCAACAGCCACCAGCCGCTCATGGCCGCCCGGAGGCAGCTGAGAAGCTCCTCTGGGGCGCAGGCCCCCGCCGCCGGCTCCAAAAGCAGCCGTGAGGTCAGGCAAACCGCCCATACCAGCCAGACAGCGGCCGTCCAAAGCAGCGTTTTGCAGCCTTTCATCCTCGCCATCCTACCGCACCTCGGTTAGAAACATAAATTTATAACATAAAGTCTAACATATAATCCACCGCCTTTCAACATAAAATTATGTTAAGAGGTGATGACATGCAGGATGAGCGCCTGGTCATATCCCCAAAGCGGCCCAAGGGGGACGACGGCTACAGGACCTTCTCCATCCGCATAAAGGAGGAGCTGGTGGAGAGGATAAATGCCGTCAGTGCCGAGACCGGCTACAGCCGCAACGAGCTCATAGCAAGGTTTCTGGAGTATGCGGTGGAGCGCTGCGTGATTGCAGGGGGCAAAAAGGAGGAAGAGGGGAGGTAGAACCTCGCCGGTTCCTCTTTTTGGGCAGAAAAAACCGGCGGGCCGTGAGCGGTCCGCCGTTTTTTTAATATCTGTGCTGCTTTAGCCCGCGGAGCTCAGCGCCCCTGTGGGTCACTTCGGCACCTCTTCGCCGTCCGGGGAGCCGGGAATCTCGTCATCCGCTGCTGAAATAAACATCTCCTCGGTGGTCTGCTGCGCCAGCTTCAGCTTTTCGGTGATTTCAACCAGGGCGTTGGTGGTGGCCTCCAGAACCTCCATGGCGGTGGCCATGCGCCCCGCCAGGTGATAGTACATAGCCTTGTAGTCCGGCGTGGGGGTTCCCTCCATAGAATAATACTAATAATCGGCACCGCTTAGAAAAACAGTGCCGATTATCCTTTGGCTAATAACCCTTATTTTGATACAATGCACCCCCTTTGGCTTTAGGGGGTGCATTGTATTATGGGGTGCATTTGACAAATTATTGTAGACCAGCCGGTAACTCAAGTGGCCACCGTATGACATGCCAGTTGTATTGATACTTATTTGTCATCAGTTATAGGCGGTTGGTATTCTAAAATGTCACCCGGTTGACAATCTAATGCTTCACAAATTGCCTCTAATGTTGAAAAACGAATGGCACTCACTTTGCCTGTTTTAATTTTTGATAAATTAACATTGGCTATTCCAACTTTCT
>CALXAK010000051.1 GCA_944386255.1 uncultured Clostridia bacterium | reverse complement strand
CCGTATAATTGATATCAAGTGTTATTCTAATTCAAAAGTGCCCGCAAAGGCAAGGGGCAGTGTGGCGGATATCGCCTTCAGCCTGCGGCGGAGGGGTCGGGAGAGCAATGGCGTCCAAAAAGAGTTTTGTGGACTTTGTGGCAGAGCAGCTGCGGGATGCAGGTACCATAAGCAGCCGCAGAATGTTTGGCGAATACGGTCTTTACTGCAACGGGGTTTTCTTTTCGGTTATCTGCGGCAACCAGTTTTTTGTAAAGATCACCCCCGAGGGTGAAGAGGTCTTTCCCCACCTTCCAAAAACTCCCCCTCATGAGGGCGCAAAGCAGTGGTTCCTGGTGGAGGATTTGGAGGAGCGCGAGATGCTGACAACAGTTGTGGAGATCACCTGCCGGTCGCTGTCCCAGGGGCGGAAACCGTCATTTTAAATGGCGCCGGCGCCAGCCGGCAATGCGGTGGCGGAACGCCGCCGGTATTAAGCGCTGAAAAACAGGCCCTCCGGCCGGCGGCAGATACTGTCGCCGGCCGGAGGGCCTTGCACAAGCCGGGATTTTGCCAATGTGGCACGGCGAAAAAACACCGGTCAGTTCTGGGGTTCCGGGAGCTGGTCCCTCCCGCCACAGATAAACTCGCCGTTCTCCGACTCCATGTATTTCTTAAACTCCTCGCCCGAAAGCTTCTCGCATTTGAGAAGAGCGTTTGCCACACCGTGGAGCTTGTCGATGTGCTCGCTGAGAATGTCGCGGCAGGCGCTGTAGGCGCTGTCGATTATCCTCCTCACCTCGTTGTCGATCTCCCCAGCTATCTGCTCGGAGTAGGTCCGGCTCTGAGTAAAGTCCCTGCCGAGGAACACCTCGTCGTGGTCGTCATAGGCAACGGGGCCGAGTTTTTCGGAGAAGCCGTACTTGGTGACCATGCTGTTGGCAATCTTAGTTGCCCGCTGCAGGTCATTGGAGGCGCCGGTAGACACATCGTCCAACACCAGCTGCTCCGCCACACGGCCGCCGAGGAGGGTCACAATCTGGCCAACCATCTGGCTCTTGGTGGTAAAGTTGACATCGTCGCTGGGCAGGGACATGGTGTAGCCGCCAGCCGAGCCCCTCGGGATAATGGACACCTCGTGCACCGGGGTTTCCGGGGTCTTGTAGTAGGTGGACACTGCGTGTCCCGCCTCGTGGTAGGCCGTGAGCTTGCGCTCCTTTTCGCTCACCACCCGGGACTTCTTTTCGGGACCCACTATGACCTTGACCGCCGCCTCGTCCAGGTCCTGCATCACTATGGCCCTGCGCTTCTTGCGCGCCGCAAGCAGCGCCGCTTCGTTCATCAGGTTCTCGAGGTCGGCTCCGGTAAAGCCGATGGTGGTTTTTGCTATCACCGACAGGTCTACATCCGGGCCAAGAGGCTTGTTGCGGGCGTGGACCTTAAGTATCTCCTCCCTGCCCTTCACGTCAGGGTAGCCCACGTAAACGCTGCGGTCAAACCTGCCGGGGCGCAGCAGCGCCGGGTCCAGCACATCGGCGCGGTTGGTGGCGCCGATTACTATCACACCCTCCTTGCCGGCAAATCCGTCCATCTCAACCAGCAGCTGGTTGAGGGTCTGCTCCCGCTCGTCATTGCCTCCGCCGAGTCCGGTGCCGCGCCGCCGCCCGGCGGCGTCTATTTCATCGATGAATATTATGCTGGGCGCCGCCTTCTTGGCCCGGTCGAACAGATCCCGGACCCTGGAGGCGCCAACGCCCACATACAGCTCCACAAAGTCCGACCCAGAGATGGAGAAGAAGGGAACCCCCGCCTCCCCGGCCACCGCTCTTGCAAGCAGGGTCTTGCCGGTTCCCGGAGGGCCTACCAGCAGCACCCCCTTTGGTATCTTTGCGCCCAGGGCGTTAAACTGGCCGGGGTCCTTTAGGTACTCCACAATCTCCCCCAGCTCCGCCTTCTCCTCGTCGGCGCCGGCCACATCCGCAAAGGTAGCAGTGCGCATGTCCGGAGCCTGGCGGGTCTTGGCCTTGCTGATGGCGGAGAAGCCACCCCTGCCCTGCCGGCTCATGGTGACTATAAAGTATATGAGAGCTCCGGTCAGGATCAGGGTGGGCAGCATGCTCAAAAGAGTCCCCAGCAGCGAGGAGGAGACGTAGTAGTCATACTGCAGCTCCTGCTGGTGATTCTGGTTGTAGGAATCGATGTATCCCGAGACATCCGAGATGAATATGCCCACATCCGGGACGTTGTACTGGTAGTAAACCCCGTCCTCGCCGTCCAGTGTATAGGTCATCTCACCGGTGGAGAGGTTGAGCCGGAAGGAGGTCACCTTTTCATCCTTGAAAAGGTTCTTCATCTCGTAGTACTCAATACTGCTCGGGGACTGGTTGGTGAAAAGGAAAAACATCGCCAGCAGCAGCAAACCCAGCAGCAGTATTGAAAAGCCATATCCGCGTTGATTTCTGTTGTTCATAAAACCTCTAAATAAAGTATTCGCAGCTTTAGCTGGCTCAGCTGTAGATGTTGGCCTTTAGCACCCCTACGTAGGGCAGGTTCCTGTATTTTTCAGCGTAGTCGAGGCCGTAGCCCACCACGAACTCGTCCGGCACGGTAAACCCGACATAGTCCGCGGCAATGTCCGCCTCGCGGCGCGACGGCTTGTCCAGGAAGGTGCATATCTTGATGGACCGGGCGCCCCTGCCCTCAAGTATTCCCTTGAGGTAGCTCAGGGTCCTGCCGCTGTCCAGAATATCTTCAATTATAAGGATGTCCTTGTTTTCCAGCACTATGTCAAGGTCTTTGACGATTTTGACCGCTCCGCTGCTGCGGGTGCCGGCCCCATAGCTGGAAACCACCATAAAATCTATCTCGGTGGGTATATCAATAGCGCGCATAAGGTCGGACATAAACACCACCGAGCCCTTGAGCACGCTGACCATCAGAAAATTCTTTCCCTCAAAGTCCCGGGAAATTGCTCTGCCCAATTCCTTGACCTTGTCGCGGATCTCCTCTTCACTTAGCAGAACCTTGGCGATATCATCCCTCATCATCTAGCCTCTCCTCGATTATTATTTTCAGCGGGTGGACGGTGGCGGAGTCTGCCGCAGCGGATGCTGAAACCCCCTGACCAGGCAGCCACACCACTCCGGCGCTGTCCGCCAGGATGGGGAAGCTGTCCCTTTGCTCCGGGGGCACCTTCATCTCTTTCAGCAGCTTTTTTACGGTCTTTGTGTTTTTGCGCCTGGCGGAGGAAAAGCTGTCCCCCTCCCGGCGGGTCCTCAAATAGATATCGCCTTTGATTTTATCATAATCTATTAGATTAAAACACTCTTTTGGTGAATTTTTTTTGACAATGTCGTAAACAATCCCCTTGAGCTCCTGCAGGCTCACGAGGAAACCGCCGGCGAGGTAGGTCTTCCCGGGCTCCACCTTTAAGCAGTAGCCCTCATCCTGAGTCCTGCCGGAGGCTTCAGATATGCTGAATATCCCTCCTTTCTTCAAAAAATAAATGCCTTTGCGTATCTCCACGCTGCTCTTTTCACCGGTGGCCACCAGCAGGCATTCCTCCACCATGCGCCCGTCGATCATGTCGAAGCGCTCGTCCAGCAGCTGCTTTACCGCGCAGCGTGCGATGTACCCGTCCGCACCGGCAAAGGCGCTGCAGGAATAACCGCCCTCTCTACCCGCCTCTGACAGGAGTTTTTCACATTGGTCCTGGATGTAGGAAAATGCGTCCTCCGCATGCTGCATCATCCGCTTTGCGTTGCCGAGAAAGGCCGGGTTCACCCTTTCAAAAACCGGCATTATGCTGTGGCGGATTATATTTCTCGAGTATTCGTCGCTGAGGTTGGTGCTGTCGGTGACAAAGGGTATATGGTTTTCACGGCAGTACCACTCTATCTGCTCTCTCGTAGTCTCGATAAACGGCCTCACGGTGCCGCCGTACACCGGGCTTATGCCGCGGAGCCCTCTTATGCCGCTGCCCCTTGAAATATTAAACAGCATGGTCTCCACGCTGTCGTTGAGGCTGTGGGCCATGGCGGCCACGGCGCCGGTCTCCCGGCAGCATTCCTTTATGAAGCTGCGCCTTAGGTTCCGCGCCCACATCTCCTCCGACATACCCCTGGGCTTCTCCCTCTCCCGCATGCGGCCGCCGGCGCAAAACAGCTGGACGCCGAGCTCCGCGCAGTAATCCCTCACCGCCTGCTCATCCCGGTCGCTCTCGGCGCCGCGGATGCCGTGGTTAAAATGGCAGGCCAGCAGCTTTTCAATGCCGAGGCAACCTGCATTGGCGTTCAGAAAATGCAGCAGCGCCATGGAGTCAGCCCCCCCCGACACGCAGGCCAAAACCTTCCTGCCCCTAATATTCATATGATATTTTTCAATGGTCGCTGCAACCTCTGCCGGGTCAATCATCGCGGTTAAACTCCATTGAGGTGAACTTTGTGAGCTTGCCGTCCCAGTGAAGCTTGAGGTTGGTAACCTCGCCGTGGCGGTTTTTTGCCACCATCAGCAGCATCTCGCTTATCTCGGACGGGTCCTGGTACTCCCCGCCCTCCGGGAGTTCCCGGTGCAGGAACAGCACAATGTCCGCGTCCTGCTCTATTGAGCCTGAATCCCTGAGGTCGGAAAGCATCGGCCGCCGCGCCTGTTTTTCGCTGCCGCGGCTGAGCTGGGAGAGCAGGATAATGGGTATATCCAGCTCCTTTGCCATTATTTTGAAGCTTCTTGTTATCTCGGACACTTCGTTGACCCTGGAATCGTTCCTCCCGCTGCCGGTCATGAGCTGCAGGTAGTCCACTATTAGTAGCCCAAGGTTGTCTATTCTGCGGGCTCTGGCCTTTATCTCCCCAACGGTTATGCCGGAGGTGTCGTCCAGGTATATGTGGGTTTTTCCAAGCTTGTCGGAGGACTCGGCAATCCGTATCCAGTCGTCGTCCTGCACCTCTCCATTGCGGAACGCCTGGGATACAACGCCGGAGTCGCTGCTGAGCATTCGCTCCACCAGCTGGCGATTGGTCATCTCGAGGGAGAATATAGCCACCGCCTTGTCCGGGTACTTCTGAGCGACATTGGCTGCAATGTTGAGGGCAAAGCTGGTTTTGCCGACGCCCGGCCGGGCCGCGAGGATTATGAGGTCGGAGCGGTTGAGCCCGGTCAGGGTCTTATCGAGGTACTTAAACCCCGACTCAAGGCCCATAAACCTCTCCTTCTCCGGGCCGGACATGTCCTTCAGGTGGCCGAGAGTCTCCATCAGCACCGAGACTATGGGTGTGAGGGAGCTGGACTCACGGCCGGAGCGGATTTCAAATATCCTCTGCTCGGCATAGTCCAGCAGCTTTTCCACCGGCTGCTGTCCGTCGGAGGACTGGGTCATTATCTCACGCGAGGCTCCGATGAGCGAGCGCATGAGGTACTTTTCATAGACTATTTTGGCATAAGAACCCACATTCTTTATGGTCGGGACCGTCTGGGTGATGCTGAAGAGGTATACCTTTGCCTCCTCCTCGCTTTCAAATACTCCCGCCGAGCGCACCTCGTCCAGGACCGTTATGTAGTCGATGGGTTTTCCCGCCATAAAGAGGAAGACCATCTGTCTAAAGATGGCCCCATTCTCTTTGGAGTAAAACTGCTCAGGGGTAATAATACCCATGACCTCGGGCAGCACCGAGGCATCGGTAATAACCGCCCCCAGCACGGCCTGTTCCGCCTCGATGCTGTAGGGCAGGTTTATCCCGAGAGAGTCAAGCGTCATGTCGTTTAAGTCGGCCATTGATTTCCCCTTGCGTTACTCGGCGACCCTGACCTTAACGTTCGCCTGAACTCCCGTATATACCTTTACCTTGGCTTCAAAGGTACCGAAGGACTTGATCTCCCCCTCCAGCACTATCTTGTTTTTGCTGACCTCGCAGCCGGTGTCCTTCTGGAGGGCGGCGGCGATCTCCTTTGCGGTGACCGAGCCAAACAGCTTGCCGTTGGCGCCGGCCTTTGCCTTTATCTCCACCGTTCTGCCGTCCAGTATGCCGGCGACACGCTTTGCCTCCGCAAGCTCCACCTCGAGCTGGTGCTCCTTTGCCTTCTGCTTGTTGTTGATATCGTTTACAGCGGATGCGGTGGCCTCCATGGCAAGCTTTTTGGGGATAAGATAGTTCCTGCCGAAACCGTCCGAAACCTCCACCAGCTGGTCCTTTTTTCCAGTACCCTTGACATCTGCCAGCAGAACAACCTTCATTTCCTAAACCTCCTGACGCGAGAGTCAGACACTCTGCGTTTCAAAATAATTGTCTATTGCGCCATAGATGCGCTTGCGGATCTCCTCCTCGCTCTCCCCCTCTATCTGTGCTCCGGCCATGGTCTGGTGGCCGCCGCCGCCCAGCTGCTCCATTATGAGCTGGACGTTGTACACCCCGAGGCTTCGAGCGGAGATCCTGTAAACACCGTGGTACCTTACCGCCACCACCGCCGCGTGTATGCCGCTCACGTTGAGCAGCTCATCCGCGGTCTGGGGAATGACAAGGCCCATGCCCTCCGGGAGCTTGTCCGACACCACCACCGCGCAGCCACGGTACTGCTGCGCCTCGGCGATGAGAGCGTTCTTGTGCTTATATATCTCGAAACCGGTGGCAAAGAACTTCTTCGCCTCGGAGGGGTCGGCCCCCTGGGTGCGAAGGTAGGATGCTGCGTCAAAGGTCCTGTCGCCGGTCTGCACCGAGTAGAATTTGGTGTACAGCATTATCCCCGCCAGGAGCGCCTCAGCTTCGATTTTGGAGAGCTTGTCGTCGCCCTTTAAAAGGTGCTGCAGCAGCTCGGTCACCATCTCGCTGCAGGAAGAGGAGGAGGTCTCGTGGTAGAACAGCACCGCGTTGTCGATGTGGCCCACCATCTTGCGGTGATGGTCTATTACCACCACGTTCTGGGCCTCGGCAATAACGTTTGGGTTGTCCAGCAGGCCGAGGGTGTGGCAGTCCACCACCACTGCGAGGGTGGCGGAGTTTACATAGTCCTCTGCGTCGGAGGGGGTCACAAACAGCTTGCCATAGCCCTTTTCAACCAGACTGTCGTAGAGCAGCTCCGCCATGGTGTTGGAGCGGTCGAAGAGTATCTTGCAGGGGACGTTGCATATTTCGGCTATCTTGGCAAGGCCAATGCAGGAGCCAAGGGCGTCCAGGTCGGACATCTTGTGGCCCATTATGAGCACCCTGCCGGAGGCCTTGAAAACATCCGCAATGGCGTTGGCCATTATCCTGGAGCGGACCTTGTTGCGCTTTTCCACCGCCTTGGACACCCCGCCAAAGAAGGAGTAGCCGCTGCGGGTCTTCATCGCCGCCTGGTCCCCGCCCCGGCCGAGGGCCATGTCGAGGGCCTGTTTCGCGTTGATGTAGTTTTCATAGAGGGTTCTGGAGTTGCGCCCAACGCCGATGGAGAGGGTGAGGGGTATGGTTCCGGTGGGGATCGCCCTCACCGAGTCCAGCACCTTGAACCGGTCGGATATGAGCGACTCCATGTGCTGCTCCTCCACCACCGCCACATAGCTTATGGTGGAGAGCCGCAGCAGGATGCCGTTGGTCTTGTTTATATAATCCTCCAGCGCCCGGTTGGCCGCGGCCAGTATCTCCGAGCGCTCTCCCTCTTTTACGGTGGAGGAGAGCTCCTCGTAATTGTCGATGTTCATCGCCATCACGCAGGGCTTGGTCCTTCGGAACTCCACCGACTCCGCGTGCTTTACCGTGTCGTCCACAAAGAAGGAGACGTACACCTCGTTCTCGTTGCGGGAAAAGGGCTCGGAGAAAATGAGGTAGTGGTGGCCGCCAAAATAGAGCCCCCGGCCGCCGGACACAGCGTGCTCGGCGGGGTTGAAACCCTCTATGACCGAGCCAACGCTCTCGAGGAACAGCTCCCCTTCCCCCGGCACCAGCTGATTCCTGAAGGAGTCGTTGTACCAGAGGATCTTGTCGCTGCTGTCCGACACCAGCACCGGGATCATCATTGAAGCAAGAATCGACTGCTGGTCGGGGTTGATGGAGGCCTTGGTGCCGAACACAATGTCGGACAGCACCCCTCTTATCCTGGATGCCCTGACCAAAAAGACCACAACTATCGCCGCCGACACGGCAAAAGAGGCAATGCCCAGCCAGAGATTGTAGAACAGCTGGACCACTGCAAATATGATGAAAACCAGCATCAGCGCTGCGAGCATGACCTCGGCAGAAAGGCGCTTGCGCTTCATCATCATCCCCCCTTTTTGACAGCAGAGAAGTTATATTTCCATTATTATTGGCAGTATCATCGGGCTGCGCTTGGTGCGCTGGTACATGAGGTCGCTGAGCGCATCCCGGACTCTGGACTTAATGGTGGACCAGTCCCGGACATTTGCGGCCTGGCAGCGCTTTATGACGTCTACCGTCAGCTTCCTGGCCTCGTCGAACAGCGCGTCCGACTCCTTGACATATACGAACCCTCTCGAGATGACATCCGGCCCGGACAGCAGCTCCTTCGTGTCTATATCTATGGAGCAGACCACCACAAGAAGGCCGTCCTGGGCGAGGTGCTTGCGGTCCCGCAGCACCACACTGCCAACGTCGCCGACGCCGGAGCCGTCCACCAGCACCCTGCCGGACTGCACCGTCTCCCCTCGCCGTAGACCGTTTTCGCTGAACTCCAGCACCTGACCGGTCTCGGGGATAAAGATGTTCCTGCGGTCAATGCCGGCGTTGAGGGCGGTGTCCGAGTGCTTTTTGAGGTGGCGGTACTCGCCGTGGATCGGGATAAAGTACTTTGGCTTTACAAGGTTCAGCATCAGCTGGTGCTCGCCGCTGCAGGCGTGGCCGGAGGCGTGCACATCATACATGGACTCGTATATTACCTCGCTGCCCAGCTTGAGCAGCTGGTTCACCACCCGGGTGACATTCTTTTCGTTTCCGGGGATGGGGGTGGCGGAGATAATAATAAAGTCATCCTTTGTGATGCTCACATGCTTGTGGGTGCCCGCTGCCATCCTGGCGAGGGCCGAGAGCGGCTCGCCCTGGGACCCGGTGGTTATTATTATAAGGTCGCTGGGCTTGCACTTGCTGATTGAGTTTATCTCGACCATTATGTTCTGGTCGTAGTCGAGATACCCAAGCTCCGCGGCAACCCTTGTGTAGTTCTCCATGCTGCGCCCGGAGAAGGCTATCTTCCGTCCGTGGCGCTTTGCAAGGTTTATGAACTGCTGGATCCTGTTGATGTTGGAGGAGAAGGTTGCGATGATAAGCCGCTTTCCCTCCGCTCTCGCAAACAGCTGCTCAAAGGAGTCCCGCACAGCCTTCTCGGTCTTGCTGAAGCCGGGTTTTTCGGCGTTGGTGGAGTCGGAAAGCAGCGCCAGTACCCCGCTGGAACCTATATCGCCGAGGCGCTGAAGGTCGGTGGTCCTGCCTATTACAGGGGTGAAGTCGATTTTAAAGTCCCCGGTATGCACAAGAGTGCCGAGAGGGGTCTCAATTGCAAATGCCACCGCGTCCGGGATTGAGTGGTTTACGCTTATGGCCTCGAGGGTCATGCAGCCCGCCTTTATCTTCTGGCCGGGCTCAATCTCGATGAAGGTGCAGCTGTGCACCATCTCCCGCTCCTCCAGCTTGGACTTGATGAGGCCGATGGTGAGCTTGGTGCCGTAAACCGGGATGTTTATATCCTTTAAGAAATACGGCAGGGCGCCGATGTGATCCTCGTGGGCGTGGGTTATAAATATGCCCCTCAACTTGCATCGTATCTCCTTGGCATAGGCGTAGTCGGGTATTACTATATCCACCCCAAAGAGCTCGTCGTCCGGGAAGGAGAGCCCGCAGTCGATGATGAATGCGTCATCGCCGCACTCGTACACCGTCATGTTCTTGCCTATCTCGCCTATTCCGCCGAGAGGAATAACACGAAGCGTCCTGCCCATTGCGCTCTGGCGCCTCTTGCTCTGGCGCCGCCTTGGGGACTCCGCATCCTTGGCGGATGGCTGCTTTGCCGCAGCGGGCGCCGCCTTTTTGGCAGACGGGCGCTGCTTCTTTTCCTGCTGCTTTGCCCTCGGCTGCTCCTGGTCCTGCTGCTCCTTTGCCTTTGCCGACACCTTCTTGGCCCCGGCGTCGGCGGTTCTCGTGCGCCTTCTCGCAGGGCTTCGCCTTGTTTTCTTCTCCTCTTTCTCTTCCTTTGCGCTGTCATTACTCTTCAGCGCAGTCTTCTTCCGCTCGCTCTTTGTCTCAAAGTCAGAGAGATCTATGCGCGCGAAAGGCATACCCTTTATATCCTTAGGGTCGCTCAAATTAACACCTCCGTTATATGACCATAAGCCCGCTTAAAAATCAAAGCGGGCGACAGTTTATTGAGATATGGCTTTTTATATTTATGCTCATGCAATCAAAATTCATACTTTTATTTATATTACTTTGATAGCGAGGCTTTTGTCAAGCCGAGGGGCAGGTGGCGCTATTGTTCTTTGGGGCAAAGGCTGTATAATTGGTGTATCAATCTATCGGCAGGTGCAGTATTGAAAAAGGAAGTTACCATCTACACCGACGGAGCCTGCTCCGGCAACCCGGGCCCGGGCGGCTGGGCGGCAATATTAAAGTACAAGGATCTGGAGCGGGAGCTCAGCGGAGGCGAGGCGCTCACCACCAACAACCGCATGGAACTCATGTCAGTGGTGGAGTCGCTTTCGCTGCTGCGGGAGCCCTGCGCCGTCAAGATAGTTTCCGACTCAAAATACGTGGTGGACTCGGTCAACAAAGGCTGGGTCAGAGCCTGGCAGCGCAACGGCTGGCGCAACTCCAAAAAAATCACCCCACCCAACTGCGACCTGTGGCAGAAACTGCTGCAGCTGCTGGAGAGGCACGAGGTGAGCTTCTGCTGGATTAGAGGCCACGCCGGCCACCCCTACAACGAGCGCTGTGACAGGCTCGCGGTGGAGCAGTCCAAACGGTTTTCGTCCCGTGGGAGGTGAAATCTTGCAGCCCAGGACCCTACTAAATGTACTCGCTCTCACCCAACAGCTAAAGGATACAACGCGGCACTGCACCCTCCCCTCCGGCCGAAGGGAGAGCGTGGCGGAGCACTGCTGGCAGTGCGCGGTAATGGCCATTCTCGTCTCCCCGGAATTCCCGGAGGCGGACATGGAGAAGGTGGTTTTGATGTGCCTTCTTCACGACCTCGGCGAAATGTTTACCGGTGATATTTTTATTCTGGACAAGACCGAGCAGGACCGCGAAACCGAAAACCGGCTGCTCGGCAGCTGGCTCAAGCAGCTGGACCGGGAGCTGCCCTCCGGCATTACCGAGCTCTTCCGGGAACTCGAAGAAAAGAGTACGCTGGAATATAAAATCTTTAAGGCGATAGACAGCATGGAGGCGCTGATTCAGCACAACCACTCCCCCATCTCCAGCTGGACCCCAGAGGAGAGGGAGCTCAACCTCCATTACGGCTTCGACAGGGCCGGGTTTTCCCCCTATCTCCTCGCCCTGCGCCGGGAGATTCAAAAGGATGTGGAAAGCAAGCTTAAGGAGGGGTGAAGATGACCAAGCAGGTAGTGGTTGCCATGAGCGGCGGGGTGGACTCGGCGGTCTGCGCAAGGTATCTTCTAAGGCAGGGCTATGAGGTGCTGGGAGTGCATTTTGTCATGTCCCCCGCCGGAAGGGCCGCCGCCGAAGACGCCAGAGTGAGCGCAAATGAGCTGGGCATAGGCCTCGAGGTGATGGAGCTCGCCGATGATTTTAAAGCCCAGGTGGTGGACTATTTCTGCGATGAATACTCCCGCGGACGCACGCCAAACCCCTGCGTCGTATGCAATCCCAGGGTAAAGTTTAAAAGGCTCATAGAATACGCCGACTCGCTGGGCATAGATAAGGTGGCCACCGGCCACTACGCGAGAATAGTCGAGCGGGACGGCCACAGCATTCTCGCCGCCGCCGGCTCCGCCAAACGTGACCAGAGCTACATGCTCGCCAGACTTCCGGAAGTCACCCTTGCAAGGCTCATCCTCCCTCTCGGGGACTCGCCGGACAAACAGGCGGTGCGCCGCGACGCCGCCGGGCTCAGCTGCGAGAACTCCCCGGACAGCCAGGAGATATGCTTCATCGAGGGCGGCAGTTACAGCGATTTTCTCGCAAAGAGCGGCCGCAGCGGCAAGCCGGGGCGCTTCATCTCCCCCGAGGGGAAACCTCTGGGGCCGCACCTTGGAACCACACACTACACCGTGGGCCAGCGCCGCGGGCTCGCCGTTTCGCTCAACCGGCCGGTATATGTGGGGGCGCTGCTGGAGAGCGGAGACATTCAGCTGGTGTATGAAGACGGGCTCTACAAAAAGGGCCTCGTAATCAGCGGCTTTAAGCCTGCCGGCGGCTTTGGTTCCAACCCTTCTCCCCTCGAAGCAAAGATACGCTCCACCGCTCCCCCCGCCCCCTGCCGCCTGCGGCTGCTGGGGGATGGCTGGGCGCAGCTCGATTTTGAGCAGGCTGTAAGGGCGCCCGCCCCGGGCCAGCTGGCGGTACTCTACAGCTCCGGCCTTGTGGCCGGCAGCGGTTTCATTGAGCGCAGCCTGTAGCAGTTTTTTGTTGAAGCTTTAGCTTCAATATGGTAAAATCGTTTTACTTAGGCAGTTGAGCAAGAATTTAGGAGGTGTTTTCTTGAGCGAGGAATCCAGCAACTTCATATATGACATTATCGACCAGGACATTGCCGAGGGCAAGGTGGACAAGGTGCACACCCGCTTTCCCCCCGAGCCCAACGGCTACCTGCACATCGGCAGCGCCAAGGCAATATGGATAAACTCCGGCATCGCCAAGAAGTACGGCGGCCTTTTCAACCTGCGCTATGATGACACCAACCCAGAAAAGGAGGACGACGAGTACGTCCAGTCCATCCTGGAGGACCTGCGCTGGCTGGGCGCAGAGCCCACCGGCGGCATCTTCTACGGCTCCGACTACTTTGACGCCTGCTATGAGTATGCGGTAAAGCTCATAAAGGACGGCAAGGCCTATGTCTGCTCCCTCTCCCCCGAGGAGATGCGGGAGTACCGGGGTGACTTTGACCACCCCGGCAAGAACAGCCCCTACCGCGACAGGAGTGTGGAGGAGAACCTGGATCTCTTTGAGCGCATGAAGAACGGTGAGTTTCCCAAGGGCGCTCACACCCTGAGGGCCAAGATAGACATGTCCAGCCCCAACATGAACATGCGGGACCCCGCCATATACAGAATCACCCACACCTCCCATCACCGCCAGGGCGACAAGTGGTGCATCTACCCCCTTTACGACTTTGCCCACCCCATCCAGGACGCCCTCGAGGGCATAACCCACTCCCTCTGCTCCATTGAGTTCGAGAACCACCGGCCACTATATGAGTGGGTGATAGACAACATCGGTTTTGAAAAAAAGCCGAAGCAGCGGGAGTTTGCCCGGCTCAACGTCACCTACACCGTGATGAGCAAGCGCTACCTTCGCAACCTAGTGGAGACCGGCGTGGTGGACGGCTGGGATGACCCGCGCATGCCCACCCTCTGCGGCCTCAGGAGGCGCGGCTATACCCCCAGCTCCATAATCGAGTTTGTCAAGACCTCCGGCATCTCCAAGGCCCTCAGCGTATCGGATATGGGCATGCTGGAGAGCTGCATAAGGGACGAGCTCAACCTCTGCGCCCAGCGCCGCATGGCGGTGCTGGACCCGGTCAAGGTCACCATAAGCAACTACCCCGCCGGCAAGACCGAGTATTTTGAGGTCTCCAACAACCCCACGGACGAGAATTCCGGCAGCAGGAAGGTGTCCTTTGGCAGAGAGCTCTACATCGACCGAAGCGATTTCTTCATCACCCCTCCCCCCAAGTACCACCGGCTCTATCCCGGCAACGAGGTGAGGCTGATGGGCGCTTACATCATCCGGTGCGACGATTTTGTGCTGGACAGCGAGGGAAAGGTACAGGAGATAATCTGCTCCGCCGACCTCGAAACCAAAAACAGCAACCCCGCCGACGGCCGCAAGATAAAGGGAACCATCCACTGGGTGAACGCCGCCGACTGCATTGACGCAGAGGTTCGGATGTACGACCGGCTGTTCACCATCCCCGACATAGCTGATAAAGACTCCTCCACCTACAACGACTACCTGAACCCCGAGTCCATCAAGGTTCACCCGCATGCAAAGCTGGAAGCAAGCCTTGCGGACGCCGGAAAGGACGACAGGTTCCAGTTCGTCCGCAGCGGCTACTTCATAAAGGATAGCCGCAATCCCGGGGTTTTCAACAACATTGTTGCTCTCAAGGACACCTGGTCCAAGATCCGCAAATAGCAAAAAGACAAGGACCCGCCGCACCCAGGTGGTGCGGCGGGTCCTTTTGTGTTATTGCGCGCTGGCGCAGCTTAAACCTACAATTTACCTGCCGGCGCTCTGCCTAAGAGCAGCAGCCGCCTTTCTTTTGGAGGTAAAAGCCGGGGCAACCTGGACCACCACAATTGCCACAAACAGCATTGCGGCGCCGGCAAGCTCTCTGCCGCTCATCTTCTGGCCCAGAATGACAAACGCTGCGACCGCTGCGAAAACCGACTCAAGGCTCATGATGAGGGATGCGAGGGTGGCATCGGTGTCCTTCTGTCCCACCGCCTGGAAGGTGTTGGCGATTCCGAAGGAGATAACCCCGGAGTAGAGTATGGAGCCCTTGACCGACCAGATGTCCGCCATGTTGGGCTGATCAAACAGCAGCATACCCACCACCGAAAATACAGCCAGAACCGAAAACTGTATGCAGGAGAGCTTGTAGCAGTCCATGTCCGGGGCGTACTTTGCGAGGGCGATAATCTGCAGCGAGTAGCCAACCGACGCGATGGTGATGATGATGTCTCCGGCGTTTATGTTGCCGGATTCCACGTTGCACATGAGGTAGAGCCCTGAAAGGGAGAGCAGCACGCAGAGCCACACCACCGGAGCAGGCCTTTTACCCGCAAAGAGGCCCATAACCGGCACAAGAACAATATAGAGCACCGTTATAAACCCGGCCTTGCCCACCGTAGTCAGCTGAAGGCCGTACTGCTGTAGCGTGCTGGCGACGGCGAGGCAGAGTCCGCAGATGATGCCTGCTTTCAGAAGTCTCCCGTCCCTCCAGCTGGTGATGGGTGCACCCTTTTTCCTGGAGATGGCGTCCTTTATAAGTGAGATTACAAAGATGGTGGCGGTGGCAAGGACGCCGCGCGCAACATTGTAGGTGAAGGGCTGTATCTTTTCAAGCCCCATGCTCTGGGCCACAAAAGAGGTACCCCAGATTATGGAAGTTATAAGCAGGAACATGGTCCCGCGCAGTTGGTTTTTCATCTAATTCCTCCGTATAGAACAAAGCTGAAATTCACTGGTTTTAGCCCTGGCAGAGCTTGCTCTGCGCCTTGGCAGAGAACTTTGCGTTGTCCACAAGGAACCTCTCCTGGGTTCCCTCTCCTATGAGCCCTGCGCAATCATAGGCGCTGCAGCGGAAAACAAGCCTTCGCCTGTCCACCTCAACCAGCTCCGCCTCCGCCCGCACATCCGAGCCAACAGGGGTGGCGGAAATGTGGGAGATGTCTATCTTGGTACCAACCGAAGAAATTCCCTCCGGCAGCTGGCCAGCAAGGCAGTTGCAGGCGGCCTTCTCCATCAGGGCGATCATGGCGGGGGTTGCGTAGACCTTCAGCTGACCGCTGCCCACAGCCGAAGCTGTATTGGCGTTGGAGACGGTATCGCTGGCTCTGCCAATGCTTCCAATGGCAATCTCCATAAATTCACCTCTTAAACAATTTTACACGCAAGGAACATTGTAGTCCTCAAAAAAAGTGCTGTCAATCGCCGTATCCACAAATATAAGCGTGGCCAGGATCTCGATTTTCAACAAAAAAGGAGCAAGCACCGAAATGCTTGCTCCCTATCTGGAGCTGTTGAGCAGATTCGAACTGCCGACCTCGTCATTACCAATGACGTGCTCTACCTACTGAGCTACAACAGCGTTGGCGACCCGGATGAGGCTCGAACTCACGACCTCTAGCGTGACAGGCTAGCGTTCTAACCAACTGAACTACCGGGCCAAGGGTGGCAGGGGCAGAAGGATTTGAACCCTCGGCACGCGGTTTTGGAGACCGCTGCTCTACCAACTGAGCTATACCCCTATTGATGTGGTGGGCCTTCAGGGACTTGAACCCCGGACCGGCCGGTTATGAGCCGGCTGCTCTAACCACTGAGCTAAAGGCCCAGATATTTAAGGACGCTTTTAAAAAGCTGGCTCCCCGTGTTGGACTCGAACCAACGACATTTCGGTTAACAGCCGAACGCTCTACCGACTGAGCTAACGAGGAATATATAAGACCGGCGCCTACCTATCTTCCCGGGACGTTGCCATCCAAG